>JADGHP010000003.1 GCA_019683855.1 Thermoleophilia bacterium | reverse complement strand
CCCGACACGCCGGTGCCGTTCTCGCCGCCGCTCGAGAAGGCGTTCATCCCGCAGGTCGAGGACGTCGTCGCCGGTCTGCGCGAGCTCGCGGAGTACTAGCCGCTTCCCGGAGAGATGTCGGAGAGCCTGCGAGACCTCGGCACGGGAAGCGGCTTGATCTCGAGGCTGCGCCGTTGATGGTTCCGGGCCGCCCGATCCACGAGCGTGTCCGCGAGCCGGGGAATCCCACGGCACCGCCTGTGCACCAAGCGACTCCCCCGGGAGTCGCAGCTACGTTTCTCGACGAGAACTCGCGGAGGGGAGTCGCATGGCCACGGAAACCGCAGTCGACGTCGTGATGCCGCAGATGGGCGTCTCCGTCTCGGAGGGGACGATCACGCGCTGGCTGAAGCAGGAGGGGGAGCGCGTCGAGGCGGACGAGCCGCTGCTCGAGATCTCGACCGACAAGGTCGACACCGAGGTGCCGAGCCCGGCGTCCGGCACGCTCACGCAGATCCTCGTCCGGGAGGGCGAGACGGTCGCGGTCGGCACGAAGCTCGGGCAGATCGGCGGCGCGGCGGCCGGCCGCGAGACCGCCCCCGAGGCGCCTCCCGGGCCTGCGACCGCGGCGGCCGCCGCCGAGGCCGCTGCTGCGTCGTCCGCCGGGTCGACGGCGCCGACCGCGGAGCGCGTCGAGGAGATCCGCCCCGCGCCCCAGCCGTCGCGCGAGACGACCGGCGAGCCCCTCGCCAACGGGAAGGCGTTCATCTCGCCCGTGGTCGCCCGGATCGCCTCCGAGCACGGCGTCGACCCCAGCCAGGTGCGGGGCACGGGCAGGGGTGGCCGCGTGACGAAGAAGGACATCCTCGCCTTCGTCGAGGCTGGCGCCTCGACCACGGCGAGTGCGCCTCCGGCGCAGGAAGCCGTCGCGTCCGCCGAGCCGCAGCCTGTAGCCGCCGCGCCGGCGCCCGCTCCCGCCGCCGCACCGGCTCCCGCCCCCGCACCCGTGGCCCCGGCGGGCGAGGCGCTGCCCGGCGAGAGCGCCGAGCCGCTGACGCCGATGCGCCGCGGCATCGCGGAGCACATGCGCCGCTCGCTCGACACCTCGGCGCACGTGACGAGCGCGATCGAGGTCGACATGTCACGCGTGGTCGCGGCGCGCGAGCTGCTCAAGAAGGAGTACCAGGCGGCCTACGGCGTCAACCCGACCTACCTCGCCTTCATCGCGAAGGCGACGGTCGAGACGCTCGGCGAGTACCCGTACGTGAACGGCGAGCTGCGCGGCGACTCGATCGTCACGCGCAACTTCGTCAACCTCGGCATCGCCGTCGAGCTGGAGGACGGCAAGGGCCTCATCGTGCCGGTGCTCCGCAACGCGGAGACGATGAACCTCCTCGGGCTGGCGAAGGGGATCGCCGACCTCGCGGCGCGGGCGCGCAACAAGCAGCTCACGCCGGACGACGTGCAGGGCGGCACCTTCACGATCACGAACCCGGGCGGCTACGGCACCTTCCACGGCACGCCGATCATCAACCAGCCGCAGTCGGCCATCCTCGGCACGTACGCGCTCGTGAAGCGGCCCTGGGTGGTCGAAGACGAGCTCGGCAACGACGTGATCGCGATCCGGCCGATCATGAACATCACGCTCACGTACGACCATCGCCTGATCGACGGCGCCTACGCCGGCCGGTTCCTGCGCGCCCTCCGCGAGCGACTCGAGAGCTGGGAGTAGGCGCGGCGAGACGCGCGTGAGGGTCGTGACCGCCTCGTCGCAGAGCAAGCGGCACGCACCCCGGCATGCAGAGGCGGCGGCACGCTAGCCTCACCTCGTGGCCACGGGGGCGTACCTCATGCAGCTTGGGCTCGTGCCCTACCTCGAGGCGTGGGAGCTGCAGCGGTCGCTCGCCGGAGCGGTCTCGCAGGGAGCGATCCCCGACACGGTGATCCTCCTCGAGCACCCGCCGGTGATCACGCTCGGGCGCCGCGCGGACGCAGCGGCGGAGCTGCACGTCCCCGAGGGAGCGACGGTCGAGATCGTCGAGACCGACCGCGGCGGCCGCTCCACCTACCACGCCCCCGGGCAGCTCGTCTGCTACCCGATCCTCGACCTCCGCCGGCACGGCCGCGACGTGAAGGCGTACGTGCGCCAGCTCGAGGAGGCGCTCATCCGCACCGTCGAGCCGTTCGGCCTCGTCGGGGAGCGGATCGAGGGCCTGACCGGGGTCTGGCTGACGCGCCCGCCGCGGAAGATCGCCTCGATCGGCGTCCACGTCTCGCGCTGGATCACGACCCACGGCTACGCGCTCAACGTCGACCTCGACCCGGCGCCGTTCACCGACTGGATCACCGCCTGCGGGCTCGAGGACGCGACGTTCACGACGATCGCGCGCGAGACGGGACGGCCCGTGACCGTCGACGAGGTGCGGCCGCACGCGGTCGCGGCGCTCGCCGAGGTGCTCGACCTCGAGCTCGAGGAGCTGCCGGTCGAGGACGGCCCCGGTCTCTGGGCGCAGCCGCGCCACGCCCGGCTCGCGGCGCGCGAGGGCTAGGGCAGCCAGCCGTCGCGGAAGCGGCTCGGCCGGCGAGGCGGGAAGCGCGCGTACGCCTCCTTCGGGCTCCGCGTCTCCCGCTCGACGCTCGCCCCGTGCATGCGCGCCGTCTCATCGACCGGGTAGCAGCCCCAGTTCTCGCCCTGCGAGTCGATGCGCGCGCCGAACGCGACGATCCTGCACGGCCCCGAGCCCGCGCCGACGATCGTGTGCGCGACGCGCGGCGGACAGTGGACGAAGTCCCACGTTCGCAGCGGCCGCTCCTCGCCCTCGACGATCAGCAGCGCCTCGCCGTCGAGGACGAGGAATCCCTCCTGGTCGGCTTCCCAGTGGTACATCGACATCGGCTGACCGGGCTCGAGCACGAACAGCTTCACGCCGACTTGGGGAAACTCGACGTCGCCCTCGAGGTCGCAGACCGCACCGCGGGGGCCGCGGTCGAACCAGCGCGCTTCGCGTGCGTTGAGGACGAACCAGCCGTCCCCGCTCGGGACGAGCCCGTGCTCGGTCTCCTCGAGCGGCGCCTCGGGAACCACGGTCGTACTCTGCCAGATCGGAAGGAGATGCGGCCCGCGGGGACACGTCCCCCGACCCGGTCAGGAGCCGTGACCGCTTCGGACAGGGCCGGGGCGCGGCGAGCGCCCGGGCGGACGGAGCCCGTCCAGGATCACGTCCGGGAAGCGGCTCGCCGCCGGGACGAGCTCGAACACCTCCTGGGCGGAGAGGTCGCGCCGCAGCGCGCCCGCCTTCTGCGCGCGCCGCACGAGCCGCTCGCCGGCCTCCTTCAACGCTCTCGCCTGCGGCAGCGTGCGGCAGCGCTCGATGCCCTCGAGCAGCGCGCGGTTCCGTCCGTAGGCGGCGGCCGCCGCGCGGAAGAAGCGCTCGAAGCCGACGCCCGCGTCCGGCTCGGCGAGCCCGTCCTCCGCGGCGGCGACGAGGCCGTCGAGCTCGCGGCCGAGCACCGCGGCGAGCAGCGCGTCCTTGGTCGGGAAGCGGCGGAAGACCGTGCCGTGGCCGACGCCGGCGCGTCGCGCGATCTCGTCCACGCTCGCGTGCAGGCCTCGCTCGGCGAAGCACTCGCACGCGGCGCCGAGGAGTCGGTCGAGATTGCGCTGCGCGTCGGAACGGAGCTGCGTCACGTCGGATCACACCGCCGTCGCCGTGGCCGCCTCGGCCTCGATCCCCTCGACGTGCCGCGCGCGCAGCATCGCCACGAGCGCCACCAGCCCGGCGAGGACGAAGAGCGAGCTGCCAGCGAACGCGTAGTGGAACCCGTGCACGAGACCCGCCGCCGCGTCGCCGCGCACCGGCGCGGAGCGTCCCGCGGCGATCGTCGAGAGGATCGCCAGCCCGAGGGCGCCCCCGACCTGCTGCGACGTGTTGAAGAGGCCGGAGGCGAGCCCCTGGTCCGCGTCCTCGAGACCGGTCGTCGCGACGAGGGTCAGCGGCACGAACACGCAGCCCATCCCGATCGAGGTGAGCAGGATCGAGGGTAGGACGTCCGCGACGTACGAGCCGCCGACGGGGATCCGGATCAGCAAGAGCAGCCCGAGGCTCGCGACCACCATCCCCGCCGAGGAGACGAGGCGGACGCCGATCCTGGGCGCGAAGTTGGACGCGAACCCGGCCGACGCCATGATCCCGGCGGTGAAGGGCAGGAACGCGAGTCCGGCCTTCAGCGGCCCGTAGCCGAGCACGCGCTGGATGTACAGCGAGTTGAAGAAGAACATCGCGAACAGCCCGGAGGCGACGAGGAACATAACGACGTTCGCGGTCGCGAGCGAGCGCACGCGGAAGACCGAGAGCCGCACGAGCGGGGCGACCGCGCGCCGCTCGATCGCGAGGAAGCCGCCGAGGAGCAGCGCCGCCGCGACGAAGGTGCCGATCGTCCGCGCCGTCCCCCAGCCCTTCTGCTCCGCCTGCACGATCGCGTAGACGAGCGCCATCAGCCCGCCGGTGGCGGTGACCGCGCCGGCGACGTCGAAGCTCCGATGGGCCGCGTCCTCCTTCGACTCCGGCACGAGCCGCAGCGAGAGCAGGAACGTCGCCACGCCGACCGGGACGTTGATGAAGAAGATCCACGGCCACGAGAGCGCCTGCGTGAGCGCGCCGCCGAGGATCAGCCCGACCGCGCTGCCGCCGACCGCGATCGCCGCCCACACCCCGAGCGCCTTCGCGCGCTCGGCGCCGTCCTTGAAGGTCGTCGAGACGATGGCGAGCGCCGCCGGCGAGATGAACGCGGCGCCGAGCCCCTGCAGCGCCCGCGAGCCGATCAGCATCCCCTGGCTCGTGGAGAGCCCGTCGAGTAGCGACGCGATCGTGAACACGACGAGCCCGCCCAGGAACAGCCGCTTGCGGCCGGCGAGGTCGCCGGCCCGGCCGCCGAGGAGGAGGAACCCGCCGAAGACGAGCGTGTACGCATTGATGACCCACTGGAGATTCGCCTCGCTCATGTGCAGGTCACTCTGGATCGAGGGCAGCGCGACGTTCACGACGGTGGCGTCGAGCACGACCATGAACTGCGCGAGGCAGACGAGAACGAGGATCACCCAGGGGTTCGTCGAGTGGCGCATCGGTCTCCTCTCGAAGCGGACGATTCGGTCCGGATCAGGGTAATCGAAACCGGACGGACTAGTCCGTTTCGAGGCGTCGCGGGGCCCGCAGCCGAGGAACAGGCGGCTCTCGGATCGAGCCGGGCACTACACTGGCGGCGTGAGCTCGCTGCCCGTCGCCGAGCGGCCGCGCCGCCCCGAGTGGATGAAGGTGCGCGCGCCGTCGCGCGACGGCGCCTACTTCGACGTGCGCAAGCTCGTGCACGGGCTGTCGCTGCACACGATCTGCGAGGAGGCCCGCTGTCCGAACATCGCCGAGTGCTGGGGCCGCGGCACCGCGACCTTCCAGATCCTCGGCGACACCTGCACCCGCGCCTGCCGCTACTGCTACGTCCACTCCGGCCGGCCGGACGGGCCGCCGGACCCGCTCGAGCCGCTCCGGCTCGCGCAGGCGGCGGCGACGATGCGGCTCGAGCACGTCGTCGTCACCTCGGTCGACCGCGACGACCTTCCCGACCGCGGCGCCGGCCACTACGCGGCGACGATCCGCGCGCTGAAGGCGAAGCTGCCGGAGTGCTCGGTGGAGGTGCTGACGCCGGACTTCCTCGGCGTCGAGGAGGAGGCGCTGCGCACGGTGCTCGCGGCGCGCCCCGAGGTCTTCAACCACAACATCGAGACGGTGCGACGGCTGCACCGGCGGATGCGCGGCGCGAAGGCCGACTACGACCGGGCGCTCTGGCTGCTCGAGCGGGCGAAGGAGCTCGCCGACTACCCGCTGCTGACCAAGTCGGGGATCATCGTCGGCCTCGGCGAGACGAACGAGGAGGTGGTCGAGACGATGCGCGACCTGCGCCGGCACGGCGTCGACGTCGTCACGATCGGCCAGTACCTGCAGCCGAGCTCCAAGCACGCCCCGATCGACCGCTGGGTGCACCCCGACGAGTTCCGCTGGTTCCGCGAGCAGGGCGAAGCGATGGGCTTCGGCTCGGTCTTCGCCGGGCCGCTCGTCCGCTCCAGCTATCGCGCGGACGAGCAGCGCCACGCGGCGCAGACGGGCCGCGGCGCGGTCGCCTACTGAAGAGAGCCGCAGGGGAGGGTAGGGCCGCAGGAGAGGGAGGGCCGCCTCGCCGGCGGCCTTCCGCTGCCTTCGCTCCGACCGGAGCTCGTGGTCGCGCGTGTGGCCGCGACGACCGTCCCAGTGGTACGGCGCACTCGCTCTCGGGCGGCCGCCGCCGGCTTCGCGACGCAGCCGCCGGCGGTCTCCGTGTCGATCGGGCAGTCGACGGGGACCACGTGTCGCCGCCGCGTCGGCGCCGCGCGGCTACCCGTGGGGCTTCGCCATTGCGCGGTAGTCGAGCGCCTCGTCCAGGATGGACTCCTCGACGCCCTTCTCGCGCGCCACCTCGCGCAGCGACCGGCCGGAGGCGGCGGCCTCCTTCACGATCTCGGTGGCGCGGTCGTAGCCGATGTACGGGTTGAGCGCCGTCGCCGCGGACAGCGTCAGCTCCGCGTAGCGCTCGCAGTTCTCCCGGTTGGCCTCGATCCCGTCGACGCAGCGCTCGGCGAACAGCCGGCACGCGCTCGCAAGCAGCTTCACCGAGTCGAGGATGTTGCGCGCGAGCAGCGGCACGAACACGTTCAGCTCGAAGTGGCCCTGCATGCCGCCGACGGCGATCGCGGCGTCGTTGCCGATCACCTGGGCCGCCACCTGCGTGACGACCTCCGGGATCACGGGGTTGACCTTGCCGGGCATGATCGAGCTGCCCTTCTGCAGCTCCGGCAGGACGATCTCGGCGAGGCCGGCGCGCGGGCCGGAGCCGAGGAAGCGGATGTCGTTCGCGATCTTCGTCAGCGAGACCGCCACCGTCTTCAGGGCGCCCGAGGCCTCGACGATCCCGTCGCGCGCCGCCTGCGCCTCGAACGGGTCGGCGGGAGGGCTGACGGCGAGGCCGGTCTCGCGCGAGAGCAGCTCGCGGACGCGGGCGGCGAACTCGGGATGCGTGTTCAGCCCGGTGCCGGTCGCGGTGCCGCCGAGGGGGATCTGGCCGAGCCGCGGGAGCGCGTCCCGCACGCGGGCGATGCCCTGGCGCACCTGGGCCGCGTAGCCGCCGAACTCCTGCCCGAGCGTCACCGGGACGGCGTCCATCCAGTGCGTGCGGCCGGACTTGACGACGTCGTCGAACTCGCGCGCCTTCGCCTCGAGCGAGGAGGCGAGCCGCTCCATCGCCGGCAGCAGGTCGTTCGTGATCTCGTCGAGCGCGGCGAGGTGCACCGCCGACGGGAAGACGTCGTTCGAGGACTGCCCCATGTTCACGTGGTCGTTCGGGTGCACGTCCTCGCCGGCGAGGGTGGCGATCACCTCGTTCGCGTTCATGTTCGACGAGGTGCCGGATCCGGTCTGGAAGACGTCGATCGGGAACTGGTCGTCGAGCTCCCCGGCGGCGATCCGCTCGGCCGCGGCCGCGATCCGCTGCGCGCGGTCGGCGTCGAGCAGCCCGAGCTCGGCGTTCACGCGCGCCGCCGCGCCCTTGATGCGCCCGAGCCAGCGCGCCACCGGCACGGGGATCGGCTCCCCGGAGACGGGGAAGTTCGCGATCGCCTTGGCGGTCTCGGAGCCCCACAGCTCCCGCCTCTCCTCGGTTTGGCTCATGGCCCCGAGTCTAGGGGAACGGCGACTCACGGCGCGTCGGCAGCCGCTCAGACCTCGGGGCGGACGCGCTCGACGGCGCCGGCGTCGAGCATCCTCGCCGAGCCGCAGAAGGCACACGGCCATCTCGGACATGTCCGGTGACTGCTACCGGACGTGTCCAGAGGGGACACGTCCGCGGCTGTCACGAGATGCCCGTCGCGGCGCGCTGGGCGGCGGCGAGCAGCTCGTCCCAGGTGCAGAGCTTCACCCGCGGACGGCCGAGCCTCTCCCCGGCCGACCGCTCGATCTCGTCGATCGCCTCCCAGCCGGCGTACTCGACGCAGCGGATCCCCCGCTCCGCGAGGAGCGCGTCGACGGCGGCCGCGCCGACGCCGGACTTGCGCTCCAGCCGTCCCGCGGCGAGATCCTCGAAGAGCAGCTCGACGGTCTCGGTCGCGTCCTTCTTGTTCGTGCCGATCACCCCGGTCGGGCCACGCTTGATCCAGCCCGCGCAGTAGACGCCCGGCAGAGGCTCCCCGTCGTCGCCGAGCACGCGGCCGCGGTCGTTGCGGATCGTGCCGCGCTCCTCGTCGAACGGCACCTCGGGGAGGGAGACCCCGCGGTAGCCGACGCTGCGGAAGACGAGCCCGCAGGGAAGCGTCTCGCGCTCGCCGGTCGGGACGGCGCGGAGCGCGCCGGAGGCGTCCGGCTCGAGCCGGTTGCGCACGAGCTCGACCGCCTCGACCCGCTCCTCGCCGAGGATCGCCACCGGGGAGACGCAGAAGCGGAGCACGAGCCGCCTCGGCTTGCCCTGCGGCGTGCGGACGGCGAACTCGCGCAACACCTCGAGGTTGCGCTGCGCGTTCGTGTCCTCGGCGAGCGAGGCCTCGCTGACGGGGTCGAGCTCGAGGTCGGCGGGGTCGACGACGACGTCCGCGCCGGCCAGCTCGCCGAGCTCGATCAGCTCCGGGGTGGTGAAGGCCGCCTGCGCGGGGCCGCGCCGCGCGAGCATCACGATCTCCCTGATCCCGGAGCCGCCGATCGCCGCGATCGCCGCGTCCGTCGCATCCGTGGGAGCGAGCTCCTCGGGGGTGAGCGCGAGCATCCGGGCGACGTCGACGGCGACGTTGCCGGCGCCGACCACCACGACCCGCTCGACCGAGAGGTCGAACTCGAGGTGCTGGTAGTCGGGGTGGCCGTTGTACCAGGCGACGAGCTCGGTGGCCGGCCACGAGCCGGGCAGGTCCTCGCCGGGGATGCCCATGCGCCGGTCCGACTGGGCGCCGACCGCGTACAGGACGGCGTCGTAGAGCGTGCAGAGGTCGGAGTGGTGGAGGTCGCGACCGACCTCGACGTTGCCGAGGAAGCGGAAGCCCGGCTTGGCGGCGATGCGCTCGAACGCGCGCGACACGGACTTGATCTTCGGGTGGTCGGGCGCCACGCCGAGGCGGACGAGGCCCCACGGCGTCGGCAACCGCTCGATCATGTCGACCTCGACGGGTACGTCGCCGTCGAGGAGCGCGCCCGCGGCGTAGAAGCCGGCCGGGCCCGAGCCGACGACCGCGACCCGGAGCGGCCGCTCGCTTCCGTTCTCGCTCATCTCGGCGGATGGTAGACGCCCGGCCCGCCGGCGAGGCGGGACGTCGCGCGCGGGCGCGGCAGCGCCTATCTGCGCGCGGGCCGGCTCAGAGCGAGCAGCCGGAACCGCAGGCGTAGCCGCCGCCCTCGCCCGGGTCGACGTCGTCGGCGACCTGGAACGAGTGGCCGCAGCCGCAGGAGGCGACCGCGTTCGGGTTGTCGATCTTGAAGCCCGCCTCCTGGATCGTCTCGAGGTAGTCAACCGTCGAGCCGCGCAGATACGGAGCGCTGAAGGGATCGACGACCACGCGCACACCCTCGCACTCGAACTCGTGGTCGCCCTCCTGCGGGCCGCGGTCGAAGCCGAGGCCGTACTGGAACCCGGAGCAGCCGCCGCCCTCGATGGCGACGCGCAGCACCGAGACGTCGTCTTCCTGCGCCATCAGGTCGCGAATCTTCGCGGCCGCCGCGGGCGTCAGCGACACGAGGTTGTCGGTGCGCTCCTGGATCTCCACGAGGCCGTATCGTAGCAACGGACGGCCGCCGGGGCGGGCGCGGGCGCCGGGCGTTCGGGCCCGACTTTGTAACACTCGTCTCGCGCTTTCCGTGAGCGTTTTCGCTTCCGCAAGTGCAGCGTGCGCAGCTCCTGCTAACGTCAGCCGTTCGGTGGGTGGTCCATGCCCGCAGACCGGGAAGGAGCGGCGCACGTAGATGCTGCGCGACTGGTTGCCGTTCCTGATCTACGGGCTGATGGCGCTCGCGATCCCGGCCTCGATGATCGCGATGTCGTTCGCGTTCGCGCAGCGACCCGCGCGCCGCACGCGCGCCCGCGGCGTCCCGTTCGAATCGGGCGTCTCGCAGGGCCAGATGAAGCCGCAGCGCTTCACCGTCAGCTTCTACCTGACGGCGATGCTGTTCATCGTCTTCGACATCGAGATCGTCTTCCTCTACCCGCTCGCCGTGCAGCTACACGCGCTCGGCTGGTTCGGGTTCGTGGAGTTCGCCTTCTTCCTCCTCATCCTGCTCGTCGCCTACGTCTACATCTGGCGCAAGGGCGCCCTGGAGTGGTGAGTGGCTGAGCGGCCCGTACGCCTGCGCGACCACGGCCTCCAGTCCGAGCGGCTCCTGTGGCCGACGAAGGGACCGTCGCGCTTCGAGGAGGAGATGGGCGTCGAGGATCTCGAGCGCGCGCTCGGCTTGACCACGCTCGAGAAGGCGGTGCGCTGGGCGCAGACGAAGTCGATGTGGCCGGACACCTTCGGGCTCGCGTGCTGCGCGATCGAGATGATGTCGATCGTCTCCTCGCGCTACGACCTCGCCCGCTTCGGGATGGAGGTGTTCCGCTCCTCGCCCCGCCAGGCCGACCTTTTGATCGTCTCCGGCCGGGTGGCGCACAAGATGGCCGAGCCGCTGCGCCAGATCTACGACCAGATGCTCGAGCCGAAGTGGGTGATCGCGATGGGCGCCTGCGCCAGCTCCGGCGGGATGTTCAACAACTACACGATCCTGCAGGGCGTCGACCGGATCGTCCCCGTCGACGTCTACGTCCCCTTCTGCCCGCCGCGGCCGGAGGCGCTGATGGAGGGCATCATCCGCCTGCACGAGGCGCATCTCGCGGGCGTGCCGCCCGCGTACGAGCGCCGGGGGGTCGCCCCGTGACACGCTGGGAGCAGATGCCCGGCTTCGTCGCGGTGCGGGAGGCGTTCGGCGAGACGACGGTGACGATCGAGGCGGAGCGGATCCGCGACGCGTGCCTCTATGCGCGCGACGAGCTCGGCTTCGACGTCTGCGTGGACGTCGTCGCCACCGACTACCTCGGCTGGGGCAGCTCGGGCGTTTCCGGCTACATCGGCACCCCGGACGGCCGCGACATCAACGCGCCCATGACGCAGGGCTTGCAGGCGCTTCCCGCGCCCAAGCCGAAGCGCTTCTCGGTCAGCTACCACCTGCTCGCGCTCCGGCCGGGCGCGCCGCGCGTGCGGCTGCAGTGCTGGGTCGACGAGGGCGAGCGCGTGCCGAGCGTCGTCTCCGTCTGGCCGACCTGCGACTGGCACGAGCGAGAGCAGTTCGACCTGATGGGCATCGTCTTCGAGGGTCACCCCAACCTGACCCGGCTGCTGATGCCGGACGACTGGGAGGGCCACCCGCTGCGCAAGGACTACCCGCTCGGCGGCGAGCCCGTCCGCTTCTCCGACGCCGAATGACCATCGCGACCGAGACACCCCCGCGCACACGCCGCTGGCCGATCGTCGGCGAGCCGCCCTACGAGGGCTCGCGCATCCCGACGCGCGTCCCGACGATCCTCGACGTGCCGGAGGAGCTGCGGGACTCCGAGGACGTCTTCCGGGTCAACTTCGGCCCGAACCACCCGTCCATGCACGGCGTGCTGCGGCTGATCGTCGACCTCGACGGCGAGGAGGTCGTCGGCCTGCAGGCCGTGATCGGCTACCTCCACACCGGCTTCGAGAAGACGATGGAGTCGAAGACGTACTGGAAGTGCGTCACCTACCCGGAGCGGATCGACTACGTCGGCTACCAGAACAACGAGCTCGTCTTCGTGCTCGCGGTCGAGAAGCTGCTCGGGATCGAGGTTCCCGAGAAGGCGACCTGGATGCGGATGCTCCTCTGCGAGCTGAACCGCATCCACTCGCACCTCGTCTACCTCGGCACCTCGGCCCTCGAGCTGGGGGCGATCTCGATGTTCTGGTACTGCTTCCGCGAGCGGGAGCAGATCCTCGACCTGTTCGAGCTCGTCACCGGGCAGCGAATGCACACCCGCTACTTCCAGGTCGGGGGGCTCGCCGAGGACATCCCGCCGGGCTTCTTCCCCGAGTGCCGCAGGTTCGTCGAGTGGATGCCGAAGGCGCTCGACGACTACCTCGCGCTGCTCGACCGCAACCAGATCTGGCTCGAGCGGACGAAGGGCATCGGCGTGCTCGCCGCGCAGGACGCGATCGCGCTCGGCCAGACGGGGCCGAACCTGCGCGCCTCCGGGGTCGACTGGGACCTGCGGCGCGACCAGCCGTACCTCGCCTACGACCAGGTCGACTTCAAGGTGCCCGTCTACCCGGACGGCGACGTGTACGCGCGCTACCGGGTGCGGATGGACGAGATGGCGGAGTCGACGCGGATCGTGCGCCAGTGCCTCGACCGGCTGGAGCGGATGGAGGGACGGCCGTGGATCGCGGACGACCGGAAGGTGGTGCTGCCGCCGCGCGAGGAGCTGCACACCTCGATGGAGTCGCTCATCCACCACTTCAAGATCGTCACCGAGGGGTTCCGGGTCCCCGAGGGCGAGGTGTACGTGGCGATCGAGTCGCCGCGCGGCGAGTCGGGCTGCTACCTCGTCTCCGACGGCGGGCCGCGGCCCTGGCGCGTCCACTTCCGCTCGCCGTCGTTCGTCGCGCTCGAGGCCACCGCGACGTGCGCGAGGGGCGCGCTCGTCGCCGACCTGATCGCGATCGTCGGCTCGCTCGACTCCGTGATGGGGGACACCGACCGATGAGCGCCCCGGACGTGCGCAGCCTCTACGACGAGATCCAGGCGGTGCGGACGCGCTACCCGGAGGGGACGCGCTCCGCGGTCCTGCCGGCGCTGCGGCTGGCGCAGGAGCGCTACGGGTGGCTCTCGCGCGAGGCGATCGAGGAGGTCGCCGAGGCGCTCGAGCTGACTCCGGCGTACTGCTACTCGGTGGCGAGCTTCTACGACATGTTCCACCTCGAGCCGGTGGGCCGGCACACGATCGAGGTGTGCACGAACGTCTGCTGCGCGCTCGTCAACGCGCAGGCGGTGCTGAGCGCGTTCGTGCGCGAGCTCGGCATCCAGCCGGGAGAGACGACGCCCGACGGCGAGGTGACGCTGCGGGCGGTCGAGTGCCTCGGCGGCTGCTCGACGCCCACCATCGTCGCCGTCGACCACCGCTACCGGCAGTCGGTCGCGCCCGAGGACGTCCCCGCGATCGTCGAGGAGCTGCGCAATGGCTGAGACGCCGACGCTCGTCCTCGCCGGGGCGGAGGAGGCGCCCCTCCGCTCGCTCGCCGCCTACCGCGAGGCCGGCGGCTACCTGCAGCTCGAGCGGGCCCGCGCGATGACGCCCCAGGCGGTCACGCAGGAGCTGATCGACTCCAACCTGCGCGGCCGCGGCGGCGCCTTCTTCCCGACCGGCCGCAAGGCGAGCTTCATCCCCTCGCCGGACAAGGTGGCCAGACCGATCTACGTGGCGGTCAACGCCGACGAATCCGAGCCCGGCACCTTCAAGGATCGCGAGATCATGCTGCGAGTGCCGCACCGCCTGATCGAGGGCTGCCTGATCGCCGCGCACGCCGTCCAGTCGAAGCGGGTCTACATCTACATCCGCGGCGAGTACCTGGCCGAGTACGAGAGCGTGCAGGCGGCGCTCGACGAGGCGCGCGAGGCCGGCATCCTCGGCGACGTCGAGATCGTCATCCACCGCGGCGCGGGCGCGTACATCTGCGGCGAGGAGACGGCGCTGCTCGAGTCGCTCGAGGGGAAGCGCGGGCAGCCGCGCTCGAAGCCGCCGTTCCCGGCGATCTCCGGCGTGTACTCCTCGCCGACGCTGATCAACAACGTCGAGACGATCACCACCATGCCGAAGGTGCTCGAGCTCGGCGGCGAGGAGTACGCGAAGCTCGGGGCGCCGCCGGACTCGACCGGCACGCGCATCTTCTGCCTCTCCGGAAACGTGGCGCGGCCGGGCGCGTACGAGCTGCCGCACGGGGTCACCGTCCGGCACTTGATCGAGGAGATCGGCGGCGGCGTGCCGGGGGGCCGGACGCTGAAGGCGGTGATGATGGGCGGCTCGTCGTTCCCGGTGATGACCCCCGAGGACCTCGACACGCCGCTCGATGCGACCTCGCTCGGCCGCAAGGGCTACTTCATCGGCTCCGGCGTCGTCACCGTGATCGACGACCGCGCCTGCATGGTGCAGTTCGCGCTGCGCGCCGGGCAGTTCTACATGCACGAGTCGTGCGGGAAGTGCACGCCGTGCCGCGTCGGGACGCGCTGGCTCGTCCAGCTCCTGCGCGCGATCGAGAGGGGCGAGGCGAGCGAGCGCGACCTCGAGCTCGTCCTCGACGTCTGCGACCGGATGATCGGCAAGTGCCTGTGCGTGCTCGGCGACTCGGACGCGATGATCGTGGCGAGCTGCGTGACGAAGTTCCGCGACGAGTTCCGCGCCCACGTCGAGCACGGCGGCTGCCCCTTCGGACACGACTCCCAGCTCGACGGCCTCTATGCGCCGGTCGACCAGCACGCGCACGCCCCGGCGGCGGAGGCGGAGGCGCTCGTATGAGCGGCGCGCCCGAGCTCGTGCGGGTCACGATCGACGACCGCGAGGTGCAGGTGCCGAAGGGCACAGGCCTGGTCGAGACGGCGCTCGCCGCCGGGATCGAGATCCCCGTCTTCTGCTACGAGCCGCGCCTCGGGCCGCCGGTCGGCGCCTGCCGCATGTGCCTCGTCGAGGTGGAAGGCATGCCGAAGCTACAGGCCGGCTGCACCCTGACCGCACAGGACGGGATGGTCGTGAAGACCGCGCGCACCTCCGAGAAGGCCGCCGAGGGCCAGAACGCGACGCTCGAGTTCATCCTCGTCAACCACCCGCTCGATTGCCCCGTCTGCGACAAGGGCGGCGAGTGCCCGCTGCAAGACCTCACCTTCCGCTACGGCCCAGGGACGACGCGGATGCGCTTCGAGAAGCTCACCTTCGAGAAGCCGATCCCGATCTCGCCCGCGATCTCGCTCGACCGCGAGCGCTGCATCCTCTGCTACCGCTGCACGCGCTTCAGCGAGACCGTCTCCGAGGACGGGCAGCTCGTCTCCGCCAACCGCGGCGCGATGACGGTGATCACCACCTTCGAGGATCAGCCGTACACCGGCCCGTTCACCGGCAACGTCACCGAGCTGTGCCCGGTCGGGGCGCTCCTGCCCACGCAGTACCGCTTCGAGGGACGCCCGTGGGAGATCGTCAACGTCCCGACGGTCTGCGGCCTCTGCCCGGTCGGTTGCAATATCAGCGCGACGGTGCGCGAGGGGAAGGTGAAACGGATCCTCTCGCGCAACCACCCCGAGATCGACGAGGGCTGGCTCTGCGACAAGGGCCGCTTCGCGTTCACGCACCTGCGCGCCCCGGACCGGATCGTCGACCCGATCAAGCGCGTGCGCCGCCGCGGCTTCGAGCCGATCTCGTGGACGGAGGCGCTCGACGAGGCGGAGCGGCTGCTGCGCGGCGCGCGCGGACGGATCGTGACCGCGCTCTCCGGCTCCGAGACGGTCGAGCTCGCCTACGCGCTCGGGACGCTGCTGCGACGCGGGCTCGACTCGCACCAGGCCGTGCTGCCGGAGGAGGTCTCGAGCGCCCTCGACGCCTACCGGCTGCCCCTGTCGGCCATCCGCGAGGCCGACGTCGTCGTCGTGCTCGGGGACGTGCCGGTGGTCGAGCACGCACCGATCGTCGATCTCTGGATCAAGGCCGCCCGCCGCCGCGGCGCGACGATCCTCCGCGAGGTCGACGAGGAGGCGGTGCGCGGCGCGGAGCGCGTCGTCCTCATCTGGTCCGGCCCCGGCGGCCGCGGCGGCGCGACCGTCGCAAAGCTCGCAGAGCGGCTCGGGCTCGCCGGTCGCGAGGGCTGCGGCGCCTTCCACCTGCCCGAGACGCCGAACGGGCGGGGCGTCGCCGACGCCTGGGCGGCCTGCTGCGACGAGGAGGGCTCCGAGCCGGAGTCGATCGGGCTGCTCGTCGTCTCCGGCGACGAGGCGGCGGGAGACCCGAGCGTCCGGTCGCTCGCAGAGCGAGCGGACGCCGTGATCGCGATCTCGATGTTCCACGGCCTCGCGGTCGGCTGGGCGGACCTCGTCCTGCCCGGGACGAGCTACCTCGAGCGCGACGGCACCTTCGTCAACCTCGAGGGACGGCTGCAGCGGCTGCGCCGGACGGCGACGCCGCCGTGCCCGGACGAGCTCGAGTGGATCTCGCAGCTCGCCGCCCGCTTCGGCGTCGAGATCTCGCCCCACCCCGCGGCTGTCTTCGCCGAGGTCTCGGAGCGCGTCTACGGCGGGCTCGCGTTCGGCGAGGTGGGCGAGCGCGCGCCGCTGCGCGGCTACCCGGAGGCGCCGGAGCACGTCGCCCCGGAGGCGCTCCCGGAGCACGAGCCGAAGCCGCGCGCGGGGGATCTCCGGCTCGTCGCCTACAAGCCGCTGTTCTCCGGCGCCGCCGTCGAGCGCGTGCCCGAGCTGCAGTTCCAGCGACCTTCGGCGGAGGTCGCCCTGGCGCGCGCGGACGCGCGCGCTCGAGGGATCGCGGACGGCGATCTCGTCACGCTCTCGTCGAACGGGAGGGCGCTCGAGCTGCGGGCGCGGCTCTCCCGGGAGGTGCGCCCCGGCGTGGCGCTCGTCGCGGCCGAGCACGCGCACGGCCTGACCGGGTCCGTCTCGCTCGCGCGTTCGACTCCTGAGGAGGTGGAAGCGCCGTGACCGAGCCGTGGTGGATCTCGCTGCTCAAGGCGTTCCTCATCGTCAACCTCCTCCTCGGCCTGTTCGCCTACCTGACGCTCGTCGAGCGCAAGGTGATGGGACGGATGCAGCTCCGTTACGGGCCCAACCGGGCCGGCAAGTTCGGCCTCCTGCAGCCGATCGCCGACCTCGTCAAGCTCGTCCGCAAGGAGGCCTTCGCCCCCTCCGGCGCGATCGACATCCCCTACATCGTCGCGCCGATCATCTCCGCTTTCACCGCGATCGCCGCCTTCTCGGTGATCCCGTGGGGGCCCGGCTGGACCGTGAACGGGTGGCGGATCGACGGCGAGGTGGCGAACGTCTCGATCGGCCTGCTGCTCGTGTTCGCGCTCGGCTCGCTCGGCATCTACGGCTTCATCGTCGGCGGCTGGGCCTCCGAGTCGAAGTTCTCGATCCTCGGCACCATGCGCACCTGCGCGCAGCTCGTCTCCTACGAGGTCTCGCTCGCGCTCAGCGTGCTCGGCGTCGTCCTCCTCGGCCGCTCGCTCAACCTGCCCGAGATCGTGCACCGGCAGGGCGAGCTTCTGCCCTTCGTCGCCCCGCAGTTCGTCGGGATGCTCGTCTTCTTCATCGCCGGCATCGCCGAGACGAGCCGGGCCCCCTTCGACCTGCCCGAGGCGGAGCAGGAGCTCGTCGCCGGCTACCACACCGAGTACTCGGGGATGCGCTGGGGCCTCTTCCAGATGGCCGAGTACATCAACATGATCACGCTCTCGGGGCTGATGGTGACGCTGTTCTTCGCTGGCTGGCACGGGCCGTGGAACCTGGGGCCGATCTGGTTCCTGCTCAAGATGGCGGCCGTGCTCTTCGCCTTCATCTGGCTGCGGACGACGCTGCCGCGCCTCCGCTACGACCAGCTGATGCGCTTCGGCTGGAAGGTCCTGCTCCCCGTCGCGACGATCAACGCCGTCGTGACCGCCGCGCTGGTGGTGGCGTTCGGATGACCCAGCCGGCGAGCACCCTGAAGGGCTTCGGGGTCACGTTCAAGCAGATCTTCCGCAAGCCCATCACGCAGCAGTACCCGGAGTACAAGCGGCCCGTCTACCCGCGCTTCCGCGGCCGGCACCGGCTCTGGCGGCACGAGAACGGGCTCGAGAAGTGCGTCGGCTGCTCGCTCTGCGCAGCCGCCTGCCCGGCGGACTGCATCCGCGTCGTCGCCGCGGAGAACACACCCGAGAACCGCGTCTCGGCAGGCGAGCGCTACGCCCGCATCTACGAGATCAACATCAGCCGCTGCATCTTCTGCGGCTACTGCGAGCTCGCGTGCCCGTTCGACGCGATCACGCTCGGCAACGACTTCGAGCTGTCCGAGTACAACCGCGACGACCAGATCTACACCAAGGACATGCTGCTCGAGCCGCCGATGAAGCGCGTGCCGGTCGCTGACGCGGAGCTCTACGACACCCCGATCCCGTACTACAGGAGCAGCTCGTAGGTGAGCGCGGTGCTGGCGATCTCGGCCGGGGGAGGCCTCGTGTGGGCGGTCTGGGCGATCGCCGCGTTCGCGTGCCTCGCCTCCAGCGTCGCCGTCGTCTCGTTCGCGAACCCGTTCTACTCGGCGCTCGCGCTGATCGGGAACCTCGGCTCGCTCGCGGTCATGTACCTGCTCGTCTCCGCCGAGTTCGTGGCGGCGGCCCAGGTGCTCGTCTACGCGGGCGCGGTGATGGTGATGTTCCTGTTCGTGATCGCGTACGTCGGGCCGCGGCGCGAGGCGCCGTGGGCGGGCGGGCCGAGCTGGCAGACGCTCGGCGCGGTGCTCGCGGCCGGCGCGCTGCTCGTCGAGATCGTGGTCGCGATCGGGCTTTCGGCCGGTGGGCGCCTGAGCCGCTCGGAGCACGTGAACGCGACCTTCGGCTCGCCGGAGTGGATCGGGCGGCTGTTCCTGACCGACCACCTGCTCGCGTTCGAGATCACCTCGATCGTGCTGCTCGTCGCGGCGGTCGGCGGCGTCATCCTCGGCTCGCACACGCGGCGGCAGGATTCCGGAGCGGCGCCGCAGGACGCGGAGCCGCGGCGCGAGCGCGACCTGGAGGCAGTGCGCTGATGCTCGGGCCCGGCGTCGTCTGGTACCTGGGCGTGGCCGCGTTCCTGTTCGGGATCGGCGCGCTCGGCGTGCTCGTGCGACGCAACCCGCTGATCGTCCTGCTCTCGCTCGAGATCATGCTCAACGGCGCCAACCTCGCCCTCATCGTGTTCTCGCGCCATGTCCGCGGCGGCGCCGGCCAGATCTTCGCCCTCTCGGTGATGGCGGTCGCCGCATCCGAGGTCTGCGTGGGCCTCGGACTCGTCGTCGCGCTGCATCGGCGGCGGCTCGCCCTCGACGTCGACCGGCTCTCGGAGCTCAGAGGATGACCGGCGGCTCGTGGCTCTGCCTCGCGGCGCCGCTCGCGGGGACGATCCTGATCCTGCTCGGCGGCACGCGCATCTCGCGCCGCGCCGCGGCGTGGATCTCGACGGCGAGCGTCGTTACCGCCTTCGGCGGCGCCGCGTGGGCGTTCCTCGCCCTGCGCAGCCAGAGCGGCCACCGCGGCACGCTCTCCACCGCCTGGACGTGGCTTCAGAGCGGCAGCTTCAAGGTCAGTCTCGAGGTACTCGTCGACCCGCTCAGCTCGCTGATGATGCTGATCGTCAGCGGCGTCGGCGCGCTGATCGTCCTCTACTCCGTCGGCTACATGGACGGCGACGACGAGGAGCGGCGCTACTTCGCCTACATGTCGCTGTTCGTCTTCTCGATGCTCCTGCTCGTCGAGGGCGGGAACCTCTTGCTTCTGCTCGCCGGCTGGGGCCTCGTCGGCCTGTCCTCGTACCTGCTGATCGGCTTCTGGCACGAGCGCCCGAGCGCGGTCGCCGCCGCCAAGAAGGCGTTCGTGATGAACGCGATCGGCGACGCGACGATGGCGCTCGGGTTCTTCGTCCTCATCGCCCACTCGCACTCGCTCGCCTTCGGCACCTCGTTCATGACCGCGAGCACCCTCTCGCAGACGACCGTCGACCTCGTCGCGCTCGGCCTGCTCGGCGGTGCGGTGGCGAAGTCGGCGCAGATCCCGCTGCACACGTGGCTGCCGGACGCGATGGAGGGCCCGACGCCGGTCAGCGCGCTCATCCACGCCGCGACGATGGTGACCGCGGGCGTCTACCTCATCGCGCGAACGCATCCCATCTTCGAGCAGGCGCGCACGATCGAGCTCGTCGCAGCCGGCTCCGGCGCGCTCACGCTGCTCGTCGCCGGGCTGGTCGCGCTCGTCCAGACGGACATCAAGCGCGTGATCGCGTACTCGACGATGTCGCAGATCGGCTACATGTTCCTCGGCGCCGGGATCGGCGCGTACGCGAGCGGGATGTTCCACCTGATGACGCACGCGTTCTTCAAGGCGCTCCTGTTCATGGGCGCGGGCCTCGTCATCCACGCGCTCGCCGGCGACCAGGACATCCGCAACATGCGCGGGATCGGGCGCTACATGCCGTTCACCAAGTGGTGCTTCCTCGTCGCGGCGCTCGCGCTCGTCGGGATCCCGCCGTTCAGCGGCTTCTTCTCCAAGGACGCGATCGTCGCCTCGACGCTCGGCCTCGGCTGGTACGGCTGGGTGTTCTGGGCGTGCGGCGTCGCGGGCGCCTTCCTCACGGGCCTGTATACGTTCCGGCTTTGGTTCCTCGTCTTCGGGGCTTCGGGCGAGCCGAGCGCGTTCGTCCGCGAGCGCTCCGGCGCGCACCCCGGGCACGGCGCGGCACACCGCGGCGAGGGGCCGTGGACGATGCTGGCGCCGGTCGGGGTGCTCGCCGTGCTCGCGACGATCGGCGGCTGGCTCCAGTGGTCGCCGCAGTGGACGTGGCTCACCGACTGGCTGCGCACGGTCGCGCCGACGCTCGACGTCGCGGAGCCAACCTCGACGCAGGAGTACCTCACCTCGGTGTTGACGGTCGCCGCCGGCGCGCTCGGGATCGCCGTCGCGTGGGCGGTGTACGGCACGGGCCGCGTCGCCGTGCCCGCCATGCCGTGGCTGCGCCGCGCCCTCGAGCACAAGCTCTGGTTCGACGAGGCCTACGACGCGCTCTTCTACCGCCCCGCCGCCGTGCTCGCGACGCGGCTGCGACGGGAGGTCGAGGAGCCGGTCGTGCTGCAGACGGGGCCCGATCTCGGGCAGACGGCGCTCGACGCGGGCGGCCTGGTGCGCCATCTGCAGACCGGGCTCCTGCGCACGTACGCCTTCTTCCTCGCGGCCGGCGCGGCGGTGATCGCCATCGTCTTCCTCGTGGTGCGCTGACGTGACGATCTCCTCGGTGACCTCCCTGCTCATCTGGCTGCCGATCGGGGCGGCGCTCGTCGTCTGGGTGCTGCCGCTCTCCCGCTACGCGACCGGGAGCCTCGCGGTGCTCGTCTCGCTCGTCGAGGTCGGGCTGTGGATCGAGCAGGCGGCGCGCTTCGACTTCGACGCCGGCGGGCTCCAGTTCTCGCAGCGCGCGTCGTGGTTCAGCGACCTGCACGTCTCCTACCACGTCGGCGAGTACGGCTTCTCGCTCTGGCTCGTCGGCCTGACCGTGGTCGCGATGGCCGCGTCGGTCGGCTACGGCTTCTGGGTAGGGCGCGAGCGGCCGCGCGCGTACTTCGGCCTCCAGCTCTTCCTCACCGGCGCGACGGTGGGCGTCTTCGTGGCGCAGGACCTGCTGCTCTTCTACGCCTTCTTCGAGGCGATGCTGATCCCGCTCTACGTCCTCGTCGGCGTCTGGGGCGGCGCGGGACGCCTCGGCGCCACGATCAAGCTCCTCATCTACACGATGGCAGGCTCGCTGTTCATGCTCGCCGCAATCGTCGTCTACGGCCTGAAGGAAGGCACCTTCGACCTCGTCGACGGACCGACGAGCGCGAGCCGCTGGCTCTTCCTCGGCTTCATGCTCGCCTTCCTCGTCAAGGCGCCGCTCTTCCCCTTCCACGGCTGGCTGCCCGACGCCTACCGCGAGGCGCCCGCGGAGGTGACGGCGGTGCTGTCCGGCGTGATCGCCAAAGCGGGCACGTACGGGATGCTGCGCATCGCGATCCCGACCTTCCCCGAGCCGACGAGCTACTACCGGACGACGGTGCTCGCGCTCGCCGCGGCGACGCTCGTCTACGGGTCGGTGCTCGCCTTCCGCTCGCCGGACTTCCGCGGCGTCGTCGCCTACTCGTCGCTCGCCCAGTCGGGCCTGATCACCCTCGGGCTCTTCTCCGGTACGGGTCTCGGCTACGACGGCGCGGTGCTGCAGATGGTCGCGCATGGGCTGATCTCGGCGTCGCTGTTCCTGATCGCGGGCGCGGTCGAGCGACGGACGGCGACCGGCGAGCTCCGGCTGCTGGGCGGGATGGCGCGCGGCCGACCGGCGCTCGCGACGCTGCTCGTGACCGTGGGGATCATCGCGCTCGCGGTGCCCGGCTCGGCGTCGTTCGCGGGCGAGTTCCTCATCCTCGCCGGCTCCTACCAGCGCGCGTGGTGGTGGGCGTCGATCGGCGCGGGCGCGATCGTGCTCGCCGCGATGTACATGCTGCGGCTCATCTCCGCGGTGCTGCACGAGGCGCGCGGCCCGGCCGTCGCGGACGAGGCGATGGACGTCCGGCCCGGCGAGCTCGCGCTCGTCGTCCCGCTCGTCGCCTGCCTGCTCGCGCTGTCGGCCTGGCCGGCGGGAATCAGCCACCACTCGTTCGCCGGCGACGCGCCGAGCGGCGTCGTCCAGGGGCAGTTCAAGTGATCCACGCGCCGCACGTCGACTGGTTCGCGCTCTCGACCGTCCTGGCGCTGCTCGGAGCCTCCGGCGTGGCCCTGCTCGGGGCGGTGCTCGTGCCGCGGCCCGCCCAGCGCGCCTTCGCAGCGACCGTGGCCGCGCTCGGCTTCACCGGCGGCATCGTCGCCTCGGTCTGGCTGTACGTGGCGAGCGCGAGCGGCCACCGGGTCGTCGCGAACGCCTTCTACCGCGACCGCTGGACCGCGCTCGCGCAGGCGATCGTCTGCGCCGTCGGGCTCGCCACGACGCTGCTCTCCGTCGAGCACATGCCCGGCTGGAGCCGGGACGCCGACCGCAGCCGCCGCGACGACCACGTCGCCGAGTTCTTCGCGCTGCTGCTCGCGTCCGCGGCCGGAATGGCGTTCTTCGTCGGCGCCGCGAACCTGATGACGCTCTTCCTCTCGCTCGAGTGGCTCTCGATCGCCCTCTACGTCATGTGCGCGATCGACTACGACCGCGAGGGCTCGCTCGAGGCGGGGCTCAAGTACCTCGTCGTCGGCTCGTTCGGCTCCGCGACGCTCCTCTTCGGCTCCGCGCTCGTGTACGGCGCCACCGGGAGCATCGGCTTCCCCGAGATCGCGCACGCCGTCTCGGCGCGGGGTCTCTCGCACGACGTCCTGCTCGTGCTCGGGCTCGCGCTCGTCATCGCCGGGCTCGCCTTCAAGTCCTCGGCGGCGCCGTTCCACATGTGGACGCCCGACGTGTACCAGGGCGCGCCGACGCCCGTGACGGCGTTCATGTCGTCGGCGACGAAGGTGGCGGCGCTCGTGCTCGCGCTGCGCGTGCTCGCGACCGCGTTCCCGCAGGAGGCGCGCCTGTGGACCTGGGCGTTCGCCGGGATCGCGGTCGCGTCGCTTACGATCGGCAACCTGGCGGCGCTCGTGCAGCGGGACGTGAAGCGGATCCTCGCCTACTCCTCGATCTCCCACGCCGGCTTCGTCCTCATCGGCTTGAGCGCCGGGACGGCCCTCGGCGGACGGGCGCTCATGTACTACCTGATCCCCTACGCGGCGATGGCGTTCGGCTCGTTCGCGGTCGTGGCCGCGCGGGAGCGAGAGCTGGGCGTGCCGGTGACGCTCGACACCATCGCAGGCTTCGGCTGGGAGCGGCCGTTCCTCGGCGTCGCGATGTGGTTCTTCCTGTTCGGACTCGCGGGCCTGCCGCTCACCGGCGGCTTCGTCGGCAAGTTCTACGTGCTCGCGGCCGCGTACGACCACGGCTGGGCCTGGCTCGTGATCGTGGGCGTGCTCGCGACGCTCGTCAGCCTCTACTACTACCTCGGCATCGTGCGCGCGATGTACATGCGCCCCTCGGACGAGCTGCGCGTCGGGGCGGCGGTCGCCGGCGGCTCCCCGCCGCGCGAGGCGCTCCTGCACGTCTCGGTCGGACTCGCGCTCGCGGTCGCGGTCGGCTCCCTGTTCGCGGTCGAGCCGCTCGTCGACCTCGCGCGGCACGCAGCAAGCTCGCTGCCCTTCTGAGCGCGGCGGGTAGAGCGGCTCGAGCACCCAGACGACGGTCGGCGCGAGGTAGGCCAGCAGCGCCCCGACGAGCGCGTAGGTCGCGAGCGGCGGGACGGTCCCGCCATGCGGAGCGTTCTCCCGCACCGCCGAGGCGAGGACGAGCAGGGTGAGCGCGAGCCCGCTCGTCACCGCGCGCAGCCGCGCCGCACGACCCTCGAGCGCGTCGCTGATCGCGACGAACGCCGTGGCTGCGGCAGCCGGAACCGCGAGCAGGCCGAGGTAGACCGCGAGCCGCTCGAGACCGCCCGCCGCCGCCGCCAGCGCGGCGATCGTGACCGACAGGGGCAGGAGGCGCGATCCCATCTGCGCACAGGTTCGCCCCCGGACCGGACGATCCTCCCCGCGGCGCAACCAGCGAGCGCTTCGTTACGCTCGCGGCTCGAATCCCGGCAACCGCTCCGACGCAAAGGAGAAGACGATGGCGGACACGACGCTCACGTGGCTCGGCCACGCTTCCTTCCGCATCGACACCCCCGGCGGCAAGCGGGTCTACGTCGACCCGTTCCTGCACGGGAACCCGAAGTGCCCCGACGCCGAGCAGGAGCCGGAGCGTGTGGACGTGATCGCGGTCACGCACGGTCACGGCGACCACGTCGGCGACACCGTCGAGCTGGCGCGCAAGCACGGCTGCACGGTCGTCGCCCAGGTGGAGCTCGCCGGCTGGCTCGGCAAGCAGGGGGTCCCGGCCGACAACCTGCGCGACCCGAACAAGGGCGGCACCGTCGACGTGGACGGCGTCAAGCTCACGCTCACGAACGCCCACCACTCGAGCTCCGCGCCGGACGGCAGCTACGCCGGCGAGCCGTGCGGGATCGTGGTCGAGGTCGAGAACGGCACGAAGCTCTACTTCGCCGGGGACACGTGCGTCTTCGGCGACATGCAGCTGATCGGGCGGATCTACCGGCCCGACGTGGCGATCCTGCCGATCGGCGACCACTACACGATGGGGCCGCGCGAGGCCGCGGTCGCGCTCGAGCTGCTCGGCGTCAAGCGCTGCGTCCCCTGCCACTGGGGCACGTTCCCGGTGCTCACCGGCCGGCCGGAGCAGCTGCAGGAGCTCGCCCCCGACGCGCAGGTCGAGCGGATCGAGCCCGGCGACTCGGTCGCGGTGTGAGCGCAGAGGCTCGATGAGGGAGCGCTGGTGGGGAGCGAGCGGGCGCCGGGTGCCCGAGCTGGCCGTGGAGGGCGACCCCGCCGTCCCGGTCGACGAGGCGCTCGTCGTCGACGACGTGCGCGACGTCGACGCGCTGCGCGCCGCCTTCGAGCAGGGGCGCCCCGTCGTCGCGCGCGCGTCCTCGGCCGAGCAGGTGAAGGGGGCGCTCGCCCGGCCCGAGGTGGCGTGCGTCCTCGTGCCCGCCGAGCGGCGCGACCTGCTCGAGCTCGACCTGACGGAGCTGACCTATGGCTGACCGGCGCGCCCCGCTCGTCGCCACGTACTCGATCGCGGCTTGCGACCTCGAGGCGCAGGAGTGGGGCGTCGCGGTGCAGTCGAAGTTCCTCGCCGTCGGCTCTGTCGTCCCGTGGGCGGAGCCGCAGGTGGGCGCGCTCGCCACCCAGGCCTACGCGAACCCCCGCTACGGGCCCGACGGGCTGGCGCTGCTGCGGCAGGGGCTCGCGGCGGACGAGGTGGTGAAGCGCCTCGTCGCGGCCGATGAGGGACGCGACGAGCGCCAGCTCGGCGTCGTCGACGGACAGGGCCGGAGTGCGAGCTGGACCGGCTCCGGCTGCCTCGAATGGGCGGGCCACCGGAACGGTCCCTGCTACGCGGCGCAGGGAAACATCCTCGTCGGCCCGAAGACCGTGGACGCGCTGGCGGCGACCTTCGAGGGGACGCGGCTGCCGCTCGCGGAACGGCTGCTCGCCTGCCTGGCCGCCGCGCAGGCGGCAGGCGGCGACCGGCGCGGCCAGCAGTCGGCCTCGCTGCTCGTCGTACGGCGCAACGGCGGCTACGCGGGCCTCTCGGACATCGTCGTCGACCTGCGCGTGGACGACCACGAGCGGCCGATCGACGAGCTGCGCCGCCTGTACGCGATCCACCAGCGCCTCTTCGGGGTCACCCCGCGCGAGGACTGGATCGCGGTCGACGCGACGCTGGCCGCGGAGCTGCGCGAGCGGCTGGCGCGCCTCGGCTACGAGGGCGAGCTGACCGAGGCGCTCGATCGCTGGGCGGGCGTCGAGAACCTCGAGGAGCGTGTCGACGGCGCCGAGGCGATCGACCCGGTCGTCCTCGAGGCGCTGCGCGAGGCGACGTAGCTCGCGGGTGGGAGCCGGACGCCCGCGGCGCACTGTCTTCTCGGGACACGTCCGGTACCTGTTCCCGGACGTGTCCATGGGTAGCCGACCGCGCCGTTTCCGTGCCAACGCTGAAAGCCGGCCTTCTCCTCCAGCAGGCGCGGCTCCGCGAGCGGGTCGAAGCCGTCGAGGCGCTCCAGCCAGGGGATCCGCGCGTGGCCGTGACCGGGCTTGCCGCGCCGCTCGGCGGCGTCGAAGTGCTCCCACAGCGCCCGCGCGGCCTCGGCCGAGAAGCCGAGCGCCCCGAGCCGCGCCAGCGCCTCCTCAGCGTCCACGCCGTCTCGCCCCGTGCACGACGACCGCGGCGCCCGCGAGCACCGGCAGCCCGAGCAGCGCCGGAGGGAGCCGCCGCGCTCGCGGGTAGGCGCGAGCCCGGAACTCGAGCACGGGCCACCCGCGCTCGGCGGCGATCGCGCGCAGCGTCCGATCCGGGTTGACCGCCACCGGCCTGCCGACCGCCTCGAGGAAGGGCAGGTCGGTGTGGCTGTCGGAGTACGCGGTGCACGCCGCCAGGTCGAGCCCCTCGGCCGTGGCGAGCTCGCGCACGGACTCCGCCTTCGCCTCCGCGTGCAGCGCGCGCTCCGTGCGGCCGGTGTAGCGCCCGTCCCGCACCTCGCACACCGTCCCGAGCGCGCCGTCGAAGCCGAGGTCGTCCGCGATCGCCTGCACGATCTCCTGCAACGTCGCGGACACGATGTAGACGCGCTCGCCGCGGCGGCGGTGCCGCTCGGCGAGCTCGAGCGGCTCCGCGTAGACGAGCGGGCGCAGGACGCGGTCCATCGCGTCGGCGACGAGGATGCGCATCTCCGCGGGCGTGAAGCCCTCGAGCACGCGCACGCCTTCCTCGGCGCCGCGCCGCACCGCCTCGTGGCTCGCGCCGCGGGCGACGAACAGGAGCTGCCAAGCCGCCGCCTTCGCGAGCGTGCGCCGCGAGATCAGCCCGCGCTCCCGGAACGAGCCGGCGAGCGCGAGCGCCGAGGAGCGCCGCAGAAGCGTCCGGTCGAGGTCGAAGAACGCCGCGGCGGCCACGGCGGCTCAGCCCGCGAGCCCGGCGGCGGCGAGCGCCTCCTCGCGCCTCGCGTAGTCGCGCAGGCTGACGATCTTCCCGTCGCGCAGCACGACGATCTGGAACAGCTTCGGCACGAGCCCGCGGCCGCCGAGCCGATCCAGGCGCCGGCCGTGCAAGCGAACGAGCACGCGGTCGCCCAGGTCGATCGTCTCGCCGGGACGAAGCCCGTTCGCGGTCGCGCGCCAGAGGAGGGTGCGCACGATCTGGTCGGCGTCGCGGCAGGGGTTCCACGCGCCCTCGCGGGCGGGATGCCACGTCGCGTCGTCGGCGAGCCGCGCACGCAGCGTCCGGTGGTCGCCGCGACGGGCGAGCTCGTACGCCTCGAGCACGGCCTGGACGTTCCCGCTCCCGCGCGCCATCTCAGCCGACGAGCGGCAGCGAGCGGACGGTCCCGCTCGGCTCGCGCCGCAGCGCCTCGATCGCCTCCGCGATCGAGACGATCGCCCGCGCCGACGCCGCCTCCGGCTGGGCGCCCACGATCGGAGCGCCCAGGTCTCCCTGCTCCCGCAGCAGCGGGTCGAGCGGCACCGTGCCGAGCAGCGGCACCCCGAGCGAGGCCGCGAGCGTCTCGCCCCCGCCAGCGCCGAACACGTCGCCGCTCATGTTCTCGACCACGCCCAGGAGGCGCATGTTCGTCTTGCGCGCCATCGACGCGGCCCGCGCGGCTACGTCCTGCGCCAGCTTCTGCGGGGTCGTCACGACGACGACCTCGGCCCGCGGCAGGAGCTGGCCGAGCGAGATCGAGACGTCGCCGGTGCCGGGAGGCATGTCGACGACGAGCACGTCCAGCTCGCCCCAGTGCACGTCGGTGAGGAACTGCTCGAGGGCGCGGTGCAGCATCGGGCCGCGCCACATCACCGGCTCGTTGCGCTCGAGGAAGAAGCCGATCGACATCAGCTTCAGGTCGTCTTTGACCGGCGGGACGATCATCCGGTCGACGGCGATCGGCTTCTGGTGGATGCCGAGGATGTGCGGGATCGAGTGGCCGTAGACGTCGGCGTCGAGCACGCCGACCTGGTGGCCGAGCTGCGAGAACGCGACCGCGAGGTTCGCGGCGAGCGACGACTTGCCGACGCCGCCCTTGCCGCTCGCGACCGCGATCACACGGCAGCTCTCCGGCAGGCGAATCGCGGTGTCGTCGCGCTGGCTCGTCCCGCCTCGCAATTTGGCGGTCAGCGCCTGCCGCTCCTCGGGCGTCATCACGGCGAACGAGAGCTCGACGCCGGCGACGCCGGGCACGTCGGCGAGCACCCGCGCGACCTGCTCCTGGAACGAGTTGCGGAGCGGACAGCCGGCGACCGTCAGCACGACCGTCAGGGAGACGACGCCGTCGCGGATCTCGACGTCGCGCACCATGTCGAGCTCGGTGACCGGACGCCGCAGCTCCGGGTCGATCACCTGCTCGAGCGCCTCGAGGACCCTCTCGCGCGTCGGCTCCATGGGTCGAGCGTAGCGGCTCGGGGCCCGCCTGCGACGGGCAGCCGTCGCGCAGGAACGCCATGATCTGCGCGTGACCTGGGTCGGGCTCGTCCGGAAGAACCTGCTGCGGCGGCCGGTGCGGACGCTGCTCACTTCAGCAGGCGTCGCGCTCGGCGTCGGGCTGATCGTCGCGCTGCTCTCGATCTCCGCCGGCGTGGAGCAGACGGCGGGCGACCTCATCCACCTCGGCCGGGCCGACTTCGGGCTCTTCCAGAGCGGCGTCTCGGACGCCACGCGCTCGCTCCTGCCCGAGAGCCTCGAGACGAAGATCGCCCGCGAGCCGGGGGTCGCGCAGACCGCGCGGATCTACCTGCTGGTGACGAGCGTGCAGGGACGGCAGTCCTCGCTCGTGTTCGGGCTCGCCCCGGACGAGTTCCCGGCGCGGCGACTGACCCTCCTCGCCGGCGACCGCAGCGCTGCGCTCGTCGGCGACGCGGCGGCGCGCACGTTCCACGCGCGGCCCGGCTCGACGCTCGGGATCGCGGGTCGGCGCTTCCGCGTCTCCGGCGTCTTCCACAGCGGCGACCGCTTCGAGGACCAGGGCGTCGTCCTGCCCCTGCCGACGGTGCAGACGCTCGCGAAGCGACCCGGCGAGGTGACGACGATCGCGGTCACCGTGGCGCTCGGCGCGCGCCCCCAGGCGGTGGCGAGCCGGCTCGAGCGCCGGTACGGGATCACCGCGATCGTGGAGCCGGGCCAGGCGGTGAAGGTGGACACCTCCTCGCGGCTCGTGATCGACGTCGGCTGGGTGATCTCGGTGCTCGCCCTCATCGTCGGCGGGATCGGCGTCACCAACACGATGGCGATGTCGGTGTTCGAGCGGGTGCGCGAGATCGGGATCCTGCGCGCGGTCGGCTGGTCGGGCCGGCGGATCGCGCTCCTGATCGTGAGCGAGGCGGTCGGGATCGCGCTCGTCGCGCTCGCGCTCGGGCTCGCGCTCGGGCTGCTCGCTGCCCACCTGTTCACGACGCGCACCGGCCTCTCCACCCTCGTCTCGCCGCGCTTCACCGCCGGCGTCTTCGCTTGGGGGCTCGCGTTCGCCCTCGGCGTCGGGATCATCGGCGCCGTCTACCCCGCCTGGCGCGCGCTGCGGCTGAGCCCGATCGAGGCGCTGCGCCGCGAGTAGGAGGAGCCCCGGGAGCGGCGTCGAAGCGCCCCTCCGTGAGTCGCGGCACCACCGGCTGGCCGCTCGGCGACGGGATCCGGATGCCCGCGCGCGCCGTCCCGGCGCGGCGGCGGCACGGGCTGCCGCGCCTTGCCTGGGCGCTCGTCGCGGCCGCGTTCGTCTGCGGCGCGCTGGCGAGCGCCGCCGGCTTCTCGATCGGCTGGCGCCACCAGGCGGAGCGGGGCTCCTCCGCGCAGGCCGCGCTCGCGCGGATGACCGCGCGCAACCACACGCTGAGCGCGACGCTGGCGCGCGTGAAGGCGGAGCTCGCCCGCGCCCGCCGGGAGCGAGCGGCCGCGGCCGCGGCGGCGCGACGCGTCTCGCGCGAGTCGGCGGCGCTCGCCGCCGGGCTCGTCGCGACGGGGCGGTCCGCGGACTCGGTCTCCGCGGGGACGGCAGCCGTCGGCGACAGCGTCGACAAGCTCGCCGGCGAGCTGAAGACGCTGGCGTCGTACCTCACCTCCACGCCGACTGCCCAGCTCGACGCCGGCTACGTCGCGGCGCAGGCGGCGTACCTCTCCAAGCAGCTCGACCAGCTCCGCGCAGCGCGGAGCGACCTCGCCGCCGCGATCGCGGACTTCGAGCGCGGCGCGAAGACGCTCGCGGACCGCGCGGTCGCGCTCGCGGGACGCGACTGATCAGCGCGCCCGCGCGTCCGCGGCGGGGGTCAGCACTCCGTCGCGGATGCGCACGACCCGGTCGGCCTGCGCGGCGACGGCGTCGTCGTTCGTAACCAGCAGGATCGTCGTCCCGTGCTCGTCGCGGAGGCGCCGCAGCAGGTCGAGGATCTGGGCGCCGGTCTCCGAGTCGAGCGCGCCCGTCGGCTCGTCCGCGAGCAGGAGCCGCGGCTCGTTTGCCAGCGCGCGCGCGATCGCGACGCGTTGGCGCTCGCCGCCGGAGAGCGTGGGCGGGTAGCTGTCCGCGCGCCCCGCGAGCCCGACCTCGGCGAGCAGCTCCGCCGCGCGGCGCTCGCGCTCGGCCCGGCCGCGCCGCCCGAGCATCGGCACCTGCACGTTCTCGAGCGCGGTCAGCGTCATGATCAGGTTGTGGAACTGGAACACGAAGCCGACGGTCTCGGCGCGGTAGCCGGCCGGGTCGCGCAGCCGCGTCACATCCTCGCCGCCCACGTGGATCTCGCCGGCGTCCGGCCGGTCGAGCGCGCCGATCAGGTTGAGGAGCGTGCTCTTGCCGCAGCCGGACGGCCCGGTCAGCGCGACGAGCTCGCCCGGGTCGAGCCGCAGCGAGACGTCTTCGAGCGCCCGGATCCGCCCGCCCTCGAAGCTCTTGCGGACGTGCTCGACGACGACCGCCGCGCCGCTCACCTGACGACTTGGACCTTCCAGCCCGCCGTCCCGGTCCGGTACCCCTTCGCGGTGACCGTCGCGTGCAGCACGAGCGGCTGCCCGACCGCGGCGGGCGGGAACGCGTCCTTGCCCTTCGCGGGGATCGTCTCCGTCCAGACGCCGTTCGCGACGCGGTGCACGCCCACCTCGCCCACCGGCGCGCCGCCGAAGAAGAACTGGAGGTGGATGCGGCACGCCACGGGCTTGCCGGTCTTCGCGTCCGTGACGCGCACGCGATACGTCCACGCATGACCGAGCTTGGGATGGTGACTCTGCGCGGTCAGGACGACGTGGAGGCGCCCCTTCGCACGCTGCCCCTGCGGCGCGGCGGCCGCCGTCCCGGTGGAGGCGTGCGCAAGCCCGCCGCCGGGCGCGGCGGCGACGACGACCGCGAGGAGCGCGAGCAGGCGCCGCACGCCTCGATCGTACGCGTCAACGTCGACGGAGGAGCGCGTACAGCTCCCGCCCGGCCGCGCCGAAGCAGGCGAGGGCCGCGGGCACGAGCGCCAGGCTCCAGGTCCCGATCTCCGCGATCGCGAGCGCGGCAAGGAGCAGGTACGACCCGAGCCCCACGCCGAGCAGCGCGACGAGGAGGGGACGGACGGGGGCCGGGGCCTCCACCGGGATGTGCACGAGCCTCGACATCGGCCGCAGGATGGAGCGGGGCCGTCTGCGCAGTCATCGGGATGAGCGCGGATCGGCGCTGCGGGAAGCTACGGAGCAAGCCTCGCCGTAGACGAACACGTCGCGGGACATGACGGGAGCGGACATGTCACCTGACCAGGTCAGGGGACATGTCCGCGGAGCCCCTCCTTGGTCGCTCAGCCGCCCGCGGTGCTGGTTCGGGCGGTCACGAGCTCCTTGAGGAGCGCGGCGTTCCGCGGCGGGAAGCCTACGCGGACAGGGCGTCCGCGATCCGGCGGCACAGCGCGCTGGTTCCCGCCGCCGCGACGCGCGAGCGCCCCTCGAGGTCGAGCGGCGCCTCGCCGAACGGGGTCTCGACGTCGACGAGGTCGATGGCGAGCCCCACCTCGCGGCAGAGGAGCTGCGCGGCGGCGATGTCGACCGAGCGGGCGCCCTTGAGCGAGCAGACGGCGTCGACGCGGCCGGCGGCGAGGTGGCAGAGCGAGAGCGCGAGCGAGCCCATGATCCGCAGCCGGTACGCGAGCTCGGCGATCTTGGGCGCATCCCGGGCGACGAGCGAGGTCAGGGTCGCCTCGAAGCTCAGGATCTCGATCCGCTCCTTCGGCCGCACCGCCCCGAGGGGCTCCCCGTCGAGCCACGCGCCCCCGCCGCGCCGGGCCGTCCACTCCTCGCCGGAGCCGAAGTCGTAGACGTAGGCGAAGCGGACGTCGTCCATGCGCTCCCCCTCGGCGACCGCGATCGAGAGCGAGAAGAAGGGGATCCCCCGCTTGGCGTTGAGGGAGCCGTCGATGGGATCGACGACGACGAGGGTCGACCCGTCGCCGACGCGCCCGACCTCCTCGGAGACGACGGTGACGTCGAGGTCGCGGAAGCGGGCGAGGATCGCGTCCTCGGCGGCCCGGTCGACGGCGGTCGTCTCGTCGCCGCCGAAGCCCATGCCGACGACTGGCTCCCGCTCGGCGCGGGTCGGCAGCTCGGCGAGCACGGCGCGGACGTCCTCCACCGCGCCCCGGCAGACGGCGAGCCAGTCGGGGCTCGCGCTCACAGCGGGTGGAAGAGCAGGCCGCTCGTCAGCTTCGGGTAGAAGAACGTGCTCTTCTGCGGCATCACGTCGCCGCGGCGCGCCACCTCCCACACGTCCTCGATCCGCGTCGGGCGCAGCAGGAAGGCCGCCTGCGCCTCGCCCCGATCGACCGCGGCGACCGCCTCGGCGGCGTACGGGGTGTAGGTGACGCCCTGCGGCGCGAGCCGGTCGACGACCTCCGGATCGAGCCCCTCCCCCTCGAGCAGCTCGTAGCGGCCGCCGCGGTAGAGGACGACCCCGGGCAGTTCCTCGGCGGGCGGGTCGATCGGCGTGCCGGCGACGCCGTCGGCGGACTGCGCGATGCGGTGGGTCGGGAAGATCGTCAGCCCCTCCTGGTCGGTGGGGACGATCACGGCCATCAGCCACGCCGACTCCTCGGAGCCGTCCTGCTCGTGGAAGGCGAGCGTCGTCTCGTAGCGGTGGTGTCCGTCCGCGATCAGGAGCTGGGCGTCGCGGAGCTCCTCGGTCAGCGCGTCCCCGAGCTCAGCGTCGAGCCGCCACAGCCGCGAGCGGACGCCGCCCTCGTCGGCCTCGAGATCCGGCTCGCCGAGCCCGTCCACCTCGGTCGTGCCGTCCCAGAGGAGGAAGATCGGCTCGAGGTGGGTGCGCGTCGCGGAAAGCAGCCGCAGCCGCCCCTCCTTCGGCCCCGCGTGCGTGCGCTCGTGCGGGAGGACGATCCGGCGCTCGTACGGCTCCGCGCGGAGCGAGGCGACGAAACCCTCGCGGCGGCGGGAGACCCCGTCGGGACCGACGTAGTCCTGCGCGAGCCACCAGTAGCAGGGCTCCGGCTCCTCGACGAGGACGCCGCGGGCCCGCCAGTCCACGAGGTCGCGGGCGGCCTGCTCCTCCGAGTCCGGGAGCGTCAGATGGACGACGTTGTACGGGCTTCGCTCGCGGAGTCGCTCTCGCTCCTCGGGCGAGACCACATCGTACGGAGGCGCGACCAGTCGCTCGAGAGGCCCCGCGACAGCCTCGTCGTAGCGGAGCGCACGGAACGGGCGGATCATTGCCACGGGAGTGACCGTATCAACCGCGCCGACCCGGCTTCCCGCTTCCAGCCGCCTCGAGGCGCAGTCAGGGCGGGCGCTTACACTCCGCTCGGAGTGACTGCGATCGCGCAGCTCGAGGCCAACCGCACCGTCGAGGGCGTGTACGCGGTCGCGAGGAAGGAGCGGCTGCGCACGCGCACGGGCTCGCCGTACCTCGCCCTCGAGCTCGTCGACCCGAGCGGCCGTATCGCCGCGCGCGTGTGGAACGACGTGGACCTGCTCGACGCGCGCTTCGCCGAGGGCGACGCCGTGCGGGTGCTCGGCCGCGTCGAACGCTTCCGCGACCGGCTCCAGCTCGAGGTGCGCACGCTCGAGCCGGCGCCGGGCGTCGACCCCGCCTCGCTGGCGCCGGCGCTGCGCCGCGACGCCGACGAGCTGGAGGGATTCCTCGAGTTCCTCGCCGCCGAGATCGGCCACCCGGGGCTGCGCGAGACGACGGCGCGCGTGCTGGACGCCGAGACCCGGGCGGCGCTGCGCGCGCTGCCGGCGACGCTCGACGGGCATCACTCGTACGCGGGCGGCCTGCTCGAGCACACCGTCGGCGTGGCGACGCTCTGCCGCGAGACGGCGCAGCTCCACCCGCGGCTGCGGGGCGATCTCGTGCTCGCGGCGGCGCTCCTGCACGACGTCGGCCGGACGCGGGAGCTCGGCCGGGGGCCCGTCTTCCGGCAGACGGACGAGGGGCGCCTGCTCGGCCACGTCCACCTGGGCCTGCGTCTGATCGAAGAGCGATCCTCCGGGCTCGACGCGACCGCGCGCGCCGAGCTCCTGCACGCCGTCTCGTGCCACCACGACGCCCGCGCCGCGCGCACCGCCGAGGCGGCCGTCCTCTACCACGCGAACCAGCTCGACGCCGTCGCGGCCACGCGACCGGTTCCGCCCGACTAGTGCTGTCGGCGGGCTTCGCTCTCGCCGCCAGCCTCGCCTGGGGGCTCGGCGACTTCTTCGGGGGGCTGAAGAGCCGCGCCCTGCCGGCGCTCGCGGTGATGGCCTGGTCGCAGCCGTTCGGCCTCGTCGCGCTCGGGATCGCGGTCGCCGTCCGCGGCTCGGGGCCCGCAGACGCCGGGGTCGCGTGGGCGTGCGTGTCGGCCGTGCTGGGGACGATCGGGCTCGCCGCCTTCTACCGCGGCATGGCGGCGGGCGCGATGAGCGTGGTCGCCCCGATCGCGGCGGTCGCCGCGGGCATCCCGGTCGCGTGGGGGATCGCCGCCGGCGACCGGATCGACGGGCTGCAGGGGATCGGCTTCGTCGCGGCGCTCGGCGGCAGCTTGCTCGCCTCGGTCGAGCGCCGGGACGAGAGGGCGCGCGTCGCGCGGGGCGTCGGCTGGGCGGTGGCGGCCATGCTCGCCTTCGGCGCCTACTACGCGCCGATGCACGCGGCGGCCGCGCACGACTGGCTGTGGCCCGCGTTCCTATTCCGCTGCACGTCGGTGAGCCTCGTCTGGACGACCGCGCTGCTTCGCGGCGGCGGGCACGGCGTCGCGCGCGAGCACCTGCCGGGGCTCGTCGCGATCGGCGTCCTCGACACGGGTGGGAACGCGCTCTTCGCCGCGGCGGCGTCGACGCACGGGCTGCTGAGCGTCGTCTCGGTGCTCGCGTCCCTGTACCCGGTGGTGACCGTCCTGCTCGCTCGCCTCGTGCTCGGCGAGCGCGTGCAGCGCTCGCAGGAGGCGGGCATGCTCGTGACGCTCGCCGGGGTGGTGCTGATCACCGCCGGGTAGCGCCGGCCGGCGTCCCGGCTACGGCGACAGCACGGCGAGATCGTCGCCGGGCGCGCGATCCGCCGGCGCGACTGATTCAGACGTTGAAGCGGACGTTGAGGACGTCGCCGTCCTGGACGACGTAGGTCTTGCCCTCGAGGCGCTGCCTGCCGGCGCGGGCCGCCTCGGCGTGGCCGCCGGCGGCGACGAGGTCGTCCCAGCGCACCACCTCGCAGCGGATGAAGCCGCGCGCGATGTCGGAGTGGATCGCGGCCGCCGCGTCGAGCGCGGTCTGGCCGCGCCGGAGCGTCCACGCGCGCGTCTCCTTCTCCCCGGCGGTGAAGAAGGTGATGAGATCGAGCGTCTCCGCCAGCCGGCGCACGACCTCGCCGAGCGCGCTCTCCTCCTCGCCGCGGAGCTCGGCCGCCTCCTCGGGGCTGAGCTCGGCGAGCTCCGCTTCGAGCTGGAGGTCGACGCCGCCGGGTCCGTTCTCGAGCACGATCAGCGGCTTCGTGGTCAGCGGCTGGAGCTCCGCCGGCAGGTCGCCCTCCCACTCGGCGAGCGTCCGCCCGGCGTCGAGGTGCGCGAGCAGCCGCTCGAGCTGGGCCGCCTCCGCGCGCAGCCTCGCGTCGCCCGACTTCGCCTGCTTGGCCACCCGCTCCAGCCGCCGCTCGACGTGGTCGCGGTCGGCGACGAGCAGCTCGAGGCGGAGCGTCTCGAGATCGTCGCTCGGAACGCGCGTGCCGGAGAAGCCGTCCAGCACGACGAGCAGCGCGTCCACCTGGCGCAGGTTGCCGAGGAGCTGGGGCCCGGTCCCGGGCACGTCGACGACGCGCACCGCGGCGGGCGTCACCTTGCGAGCGCCGACGGTGGCCGCGAGCCGCTGGAGCCGCTCGTCCGGGATCTGCGCCATGCCCACGTGCTCCTTGCCGGAGCCGTGCGTCTCGGCGTGCGTCAGAGCGCGGAAGAGCGTCGTCTTCCCGGAGCCGGGGAGCCCCACGATGCCGGCCTCGAGCGCCACGGCGGCAGGCTAGCCGCTCCGGCTCACGCCGTCTCGCGGTGCGGGATCCGCTCCTCGAGCGACGCGAGCGCGCGATGCTGGAGCGACTTGATCGCGCCCTCGCTCTTGCCGAGGATCGCCGCCACCTCGACGTTCGGGAAGTTGAAGACGAACTTCAGCGTCAGCACCTGCCGCTGCTCGGACGAGAGCTTCTCGATCAGCTCCAGCATCGAGGTGCGGCCGATCGCGTGCATCGCGGCGAGCTCCGCCGAGGGCTCCTGCTCGCCGAGCGGCTCCGGCACCTCCTCCTCCGGCCGCCAGCGGCGCCGCGAGCGGAAGTGGTCCATGGCGAGGTTGTGCGCGATCCGGAACAGCCACGCCGAGAACGGCGCCGTCCGCCACGTGAAGCCGCCGATCTTCTCCAGCATCTTGAGGAACGTCTGCGTCGTCAGGTCCTCGGCGTCGTGACGGTTGCCGACGCTCACGTGCAGGTAGCTGTAGATCCGGTCGAAGTGGATCAGGTACAGCTCCTCGAGGGCGTCGCGGTCGCCCCTCTGGCCGCGCGCGACGAGCTCGCGGATGCGCTCCTCGGAGTCGCGTGCCGATGCCCGCTCGCCTCGGTCCGGGCTCATCCCGGACGTTTCTTCCCCGCGGCGAGCGCCCGGCTAACGCGTCAGCCGGCGACGAAGCCGACGCGGCCCGCGCGCACGACGCGCTTGAAGTAGGCGACGCGCGAGACGACGACGTGCAGCGGCCCGTCCTCGGTCTCGAGCACGACCACGCGCGGCCCGTCGTGGTGGAGCGCCGACTCGAGCTCATCAGCCGACGCCGGCTCCACGAAGCTGCCGACGATCTGGCCTCCCTCGAAGCCGATCTCGACCCTGACGCGCTCCTCAGCCACCCGACACCACCTCCGAGAGGACACCGTGAACCGACTCCGGATGGACGAACGCGACCTCGAGGCCGAACATGCCTCGTCGCGGCTCGGCGTCGACGAGCTCGGCGCCCGCCGCGGCGAGCTCGGCGATCGCGGCCCGGACGTCCGCCACCTCGTAGGCGATGTGATGCACCCCGGGGCCGCGCCGCGCGAGGAAGCGGCCGACGGGCGTGTCGTCGCCGAGCGCGGCGAGCAGCTCGACGCGACTCTCGCCGATCCGGACGGAGGCGGCCTCGACACCCTGGTCGTCGACGCGCTCCCGGTGCTCGAGCCGGCCGCCGAGCAGCCGCTCGTACGTCCCGAGCGCCTCGTCGAGATCCTCGACCGCGATCCCGACGTGATGGATCCCGCGCGCCTCCACGCGAGCGATCGTATGTGAACGGCTCGGGGGATGCGGACGGGAACGGCGGCGCGGGGCCACCTAGCCCGAGCCGTCCCGGGCGGACGGGCGCGCGGCGACCACGCGCGGGACGCCGACCGTCTCCGAGGCGCGCGACTCCGGCTCGAGGTCGCCGACGATCTCGAGCAGCTCCTCGCGCACGAGCGTCTCCTTCTCGAGCAGCGCGCTCGCGATGCGGTCGAGGGTGGCGCGGTGCTTCTTCAGGAGTCGCAGCGCCTCCTCGTACGCGCCGTCGGTGAGCCGCGCTTGCTCCTGGTCGCGCACGCGCTTGGTCTCCTCGGAGAGGGCGTAGTTGTCGGCGCGCATCGTGCGCGAGGTGACCGTCTCGCCCATGCCCCACTCGAACACCATGGCGCGCGCGATCTCGGTCACCTTCTCGAGGTCGTTCGCGGCCCCGTTCGTCACGCGCCCGAAGACCACCTCCTCGGCGGCGCGGCCCGCGAGCGCGACCACCATCCGGTCGACGAGCTCGTCCTTCGTGTGCAGGTAGCGGTCCTCCTCGGGCAGGTAGAAGGCGTAACCGAGCGCGTTGCCGCGGGAGACGATCGTCACCTTCTGCAGCTCCATCACGGAGCCCATCAGGTGCGCCATCAGGGCGTGCCCGCCCTCGTGGTAGGCG
>JADGHP010000043.1 GCA_019683855.1 Thermoleophilia bacterium | reverse complement strand
CAGCTCGCCTTCCCGCGGGAGAGCGAGATCCTCGACCGCCGCGACTGCATCGGCGACTACGTCGGCCGCCTGCTCCCGCAGAAGGCCGCGCTCGACCGGTTGTACGCGCGGCGGCGGACGCTCCTGCTCGACCTGCGCATCCTCGCCTGGACGGCGTTCGTCGTGCTCGGTCGCGGCGAGGTCGCGGTCAGCCGCGGCGACGGCAGGCTCACGTTGCGCCGGAGGCGGCCGGGAACGGACGCCGTCGCAGCGGTCGCCGAGACGGTCGCGGCCGTCGAGATCGCCAAGAGCTCGTGAGCGAAGGCGTCTACGCGCTCTCCGACGAGCTCGCCCGGCGAGCCCGCCGTCGCGTCAGGGCGGTCGTGCTCGCGGGCGGGAGGGGGACGCGACTCGCTCCGTACACCTCGGTGCTGCCGAAGCCGCTCATGCCGATCGGCGACCGGTCGATCCTCGAGGTGGTCGTCGAGCAGCTCGCCGGGTGCGGCATCACCGACATCACGCTCTGCGTCGGCTACCTCGCGCACGTGATCGAGGCCGTCCTCGGCGGCCGCACGCCGCACGGGACGCGGATCACCTACGTGCGCGAGGAGGAGGCGCTCGGGACGGCGGCGCCGCTCCGGCTCGTCGAGGGCCTCGACTCCACCTTCGTCGCGATGAACGGGGACGTGCTCACCACCCTCGACTACCGGGCGCTGATCCGCCATCACCGCCGGCATCGCAACATCCTCACGATCGCGACGCGCCGGCGGCCGATCCAGATCGACTACGGCGTCATCCAGCTCGGCACGCGCGCGCTCCGGCACCGCGTCGAGGCCTACCACGAGAAGCCGCAGATGACCTCGACCGTGAGCATGGGGATCTACGTCCTCGAGCCGGAGGCGCTCGCCTGCATCCCGCGGAGCGGCTTCTTCGACTTCCCCGACCTCGTCAAGGCGCTGCTGGCGCGCGGGGAGGCCGTCGGCGCGTACCCGTTCGAGGGCCTCTGGTTCGACATCGGCCGCCGCGACGACTACGAGACCGCGGTCAGCGCCTGGCTCGAGCGCGAGGAGGCGGAGCGGGCCGCGGTGGACGCGAGGACGACGGGATGAGCCGCGCCTCGACCGGGATCCGCGCGGCGCCGAGCCCGGCGCGCCACCCGGCGGAGGCCGCGCCCGCATGGGTCGTGCCGCTGTCCGACATCGAGGTCGACCGGGAGCTCGAGGAGGCGGTCCTGGGCGTCCTCCGCTCGGGCTGGTGGAGCATGGGGCCGGTCGTCGAGCAGCTCGAGCGCGAGCTCGCGGCGTTCTGCGGCGTCGCCCACGCGCTCGCGGTCGCGAACGGGAGCGCCGCGCTCCATCTCGCCCTGCTCGCGGTCGGCTGCGGGCCCGGCGACGAGGTCGTCGTCCCGTCGCTGAGCTTCGTCGCCGCCGCGAACGCGATCGTGCACACCGGCGCGACGCCGGTCTTCTGCGACGTCGTCGGCCCCGACGACCTGACGACGAGCCCGGACGACGTCGAGGCGGCGCTCGGCCCCGCGACCCGCGCCATCGTCGTCATGCACTACGGCGGCTACCCGTGCGCGATGGACCGGATCCTCGAGCTCGCGCGGGCGCGTGGCATCGCCGTCGTCGAGGACGCGGCGCACGCCCCGGGCGCCCGCTGGCGGGGGAAGGCGTGCGGCGCGATCGGCGACGTCGGCTGCTTCAGCTTCTTCGCCAACAAGAACCTGCCGACCGGCGAGGGCGGCATGGTCGTGACCGACGACGACGCGCTCGCGGAGAGGATGCGCCTCCTCCGCTCGCACGGGATGACGACGCTCACGTGGGACCGCCACCGCGGCCACGCGCACGCCTACGACGTCGTCGAGCACGGCTTCAACTACCGGCTCGACGAGCTGCGCGCCGCGATCGGCCTCGTCGAGCTGGGCAGGCTGGCGGCCGCCAACAACGCACGCGCCCGGGTCTCCGAGCTCTACCGGGCCGCGCTCGACGGGACGGCGGGACTGCGGGTCCCGTTCGTCCCCAGCCCGCAGGTTGTGCCCGCTCACCACCTCGCGGTCGTCCTGCTGCCGGAGGGCCGCGAGCGGGACGGCTTCCGGGCGGCGCTCGCCGCGCGGGGCGTCCAGACGAGCGTCCACTACCCGCCGATCCACCGCTTCTCGCGGTACCGCGCGCTCGGCGCGGCGCGGCCGCTGCCCGTCACCGACGCCGTCGCGCCGCGCCTCGTCACCCTGCCGCTCTACCCGTCGCTCTCCGTGGAGCGCGCTTCCCTCGTCGTCGACGCCGTGCTGGCCGCGCTATGAGCGCTCCGCTCGCCGTCCGCCTTGCCTCCGCCCGCCGCTCCGCCCGGGCGCCGGTGGGGGTCGCCCAGGTGGTGACGCGGCTGACCGCCGGGGCAGGCGGGATGGCGCTCGAGGGAGCGCTCTCGCTGGACCCCGAGCGGTACGCGACCACGTTCTTCACGAGCGAGGGCAGCTCGCTCGTGCCGGCGGCGGAGGAGGCGGGCTTCCGGGTCGTGCCGCTGCGCCGGATGACGACCGGGCGCGGCGTCTACCCGTGGGCCGACTACCGCGCCCTGCGCGAGCTCGAGGAGCGGCTCGCGGAGGGCCGGTTCGACCTCGTCCACACGCACAGCTCGAAGGCGGGAGCGCTCGGCCGCATCGCCGCGCGCCGTCTGGGCGTCGCCGCCGTCGTGCACACCTTCCACGGCTTCCCGTTCCACGAGTTCCAGGCGGCCCCGGTCCGCGCGGCGCTCGTCGCGGCCGAGCGGCGGCTGGGACGCCTCACCGACTTCTTCCTCGCCACCGGGACGGCGACCGCAGCCGAGGCGGTGCGGCTTGGGATCGCGCCGCCGGACCGCATACGGGCGATCGCGACGGTGCCGACGGGGGCCGAGGTGCGGCGCGTCACGCCGGCGTCCCGGCGCGCGGCGCGCGCGCTCCTTGCGCTGCCGGAGGAGGCGAAGGCGGTGGGGACGGTGGCGCGGCTCGACGCGCAGAAGTCGCCGCGCGACCTCGTCGAGGCGATCGCGGCCCTGGGCCGGGACGACGTCCACGCGGTCTGGGTCGGGGGCGGCTCCCTGCGCGCGGAGACGGAGCGGCTGATCGTGCGCCGGGGCCTCGCCGGCCGGTTCCTCCTCCTCGGCGAGCGGAGCGACGTCGCCGCGCTGCTGCCGGCGTTCGACGTGTTCGCGCTGTCGAGCCTGTTCGAGGGGCTCCCGTGCGCGCTCGTCGAGGCGATGCTGTGCGGGATCCCCGTCGTGGCCACGGCGGTGTGCTCGGTCCCGGAGCTCGTGATCGCCGGCAGCACGGGGCTGCTCGCCCGCCCGCGCGACCCGCGCTCGCTCGCTCGCGCGCTCGCGTGGGTGCTCGACCACCCCGGACAGGCGCGGCGGCTGGCGGAGTCCGCGCGCGCCCACGTGACGACCCGCTGCCGGCGCGACGTGCTCGGCGCCGATCTCGTCGAGGTCTACGAGGCCGCGCTCGAGGGGCGCCGCGCGCGGTCCCCGGTTCCCGTGGGAGCGGAGCGGTGAGTGCGCTCCTCGTCGAGACCGCGGGCGAGCGGGTCGCGCTCGAGTGCGCGCTCCCCTGGGTCCGCGAGCTGCTGCTCGAAGCGGCGGGCGGCGCGCTCGGCAGCGGGGCCGCGGCGACGGCGTCCGTCCGGGTGCAGGTGGAGGCCGCACGCGCGCCGTTCCCGACCCGGGGCTTCGCGCTGCTCACCCGCTGCGCGTGGCGCCGCGACCGCGAGGTCGTGCTCGAGAACGCGTGCTCGTCCGGGTTCGACCTCCGCGTCGTCTGCGCGGGTGACGAGAGCGCGACCGTCGTCTGCCGCTTCCGGCCGCCGCGCCGAGAGCGAGTGGCTGCGCTCCTGCTGCGGTCGCGCTTCCACCTCCTCGCCCGCGCCGTGCTGCTCCAGTACCCGGCCTTGTGGTGGGCGGGAACGCGCGGCCGGGCGCCCCTCCACGCCTCCGCGCTGCGTACCGCGACGGCGACGCCGCTGCTCGTGTCGCCGGGCGGGGTCGGCCGCTCGACGCTCGTGCGCGAGGAGCTCGAGCGGGGCGCCGCCGCCACGGGCGACAACCTCACGGTCGGTGACGGGGAGACGGTGTGGGGCGTCGTCGAGCCGCTCCGCCTGGAAGGCGGCGAGGGCAGGCGCATGCCGCACAACCGGCGCGAGGCGCCGCTCGCGCGCCGCGTCGACGCGCTCGTCCCGGATGCCCTCGTCGTCGTCGAGCGCGTGGACGCGGCGGCGCGGGCGCTACGTCCCTGCACCGCCGCCGCGGCCGTGCGGGCGCTCGTCGCGAGCACCTACATGGCCGGGGAGCTGCGCCGCTACTGGGCGTTCGCGGCGACCCTCGCGGCGGGCACCGGCCTCGGCTCCGCGCACCCGCCGGTGGAGGCGGTCGCCTCCGAGCTCGCCGACCGGCTCCCCTGCCTGTCGCTCGTCCTCGGGTCGCGGCCCGCGCCGCGTCTCTCCGAGCTGCTCGAGCCGCTCGAGGCTGCCCCATGAGCGCCGGCGAGGCGATCGCGGGCGGGGGCGACCCGCTGGAGCCGGCGACCCGCGTGCTCGCGAGCCCGGCCGACCCCGCCGACCCGGCCGCGCTCGCGCTGCTCGAGGCGGGGCTCGGGCGCGTCGACCTCGCTGCGCCCGCGGTCGTCCTGCCGGACTTCCACCACAAAGACGACAAGGAGATGCCATCCAGCATCGCAGTCGCGACCCGCAGCGCGGTGTGGCCGCTCCTCACGGCTCCGTCGGTCAACTGCGGGATGGCGCTCGTCGCGCTCGACGTCGAGCGGCCCCCGGCCGACGCGATCACCGACTTCTACACGCGGGTGCGGGAGCGGTTCCCCTACCCGCCGACCTACCGGCGCGACCTGACGCCGGAGGAGGTCGTGCGCTGCGCCGCCGAGGGCGCGCGCTTCGCCGCCGACCGCTGGGAGGTCGACCCCGCGGAGCTGGACCGGATCGAGGAGGGCGGGCGTCTCGACCTCGAGCGCTTCGGCGGCGCCGAGCGGGTGCGGCGCGAGCTGCCGTGGTCGGTGCTCCAGCTCTCCCGGATCCGCTTCGGGACGATCGGGCCGAGCAACCACTTCATCGAGCTGCAGCAGGTGGACGAGGTGCTCGAGCCGGAGGTGGCGCGGCTGCTCGGCGTCGAGGAGGGCCAGGTGACGATGCAGCTCCACGGCGGCGGCGGCTCCCTGCCCGGCGACGTCGGGCTTCTCTTCGGGCCGCGCCGCCGCAACCCGCGTCCGGTGCGCGTCCAGATGGCGATCCAGAAGCCGCTCTACCACCTCGCCCGGGCGCGCTCGCGGGCGGAGCTGCGCCGGCGCCTCGCGCTCTACTTCGGCCGCGACTACCCGCCGGTCGAGCGCGACAGCGGCGAGGGAGAGCGGCTGCTGCTCGCGAACGCGATGGCGATGAACTACGGCTTCGCGTTTCGCCTCTACGCGTACGCGAGCCTGCGCGCCCTCCTGCGCGCCTCGCTCGGCGTGCGCGAGGCGCGCCTCGTCGTCGACTCGCCGCACAACACGATCTACGAGGAGGAGCTGGACGGCGAGCGCGTGCTCGTGCACCGCCACAACGCCGCGCGCGCCTACCCGGCCGCGCGGATGCGGGGCCATCCGCTGTTCGCGCGGACGGGGCAGCCGGTGCTGCTGCCGGGGACGAACCGCACCTCGTCGTACCTGTGCGTCGCGGCGGACGGCGCGGACGCGAGCCTCTACTCCGCGTGCCACGGGGCGGGGGCGACGGTCAAGCGCCTCGTGAGCCGCGGCTTGTCGGGGGACGACCCGCGACGGCGCGTCACGCTCCGCTACGGCTACCGCGAGCCGGGGCCGATCGAGGTGGGGCAGCTCGACGACCGCGGCGTCGACGAGGCGCTCGGCGTGCTCGTGCGAGCCGGCGTCCTGCGGCCGGTCGCGAGGCTCCGGCCGTTCGCGGTGCTGAATTGAGGCGGCCGACGTGATCGCGTGCGAGCGCTGGCGCGACAACTGGCGCGTCGTCGCCGGCGACGGAGCGCTCCGCGTGGAGCTGCCACGGTCGCGGCGGGGCTGGGGGACGCTGGTGGAGCGCGTGCGGCGCCTGCCGGCGGGCGCCCCCGTCGTCGTCGCCGCCGACGGGCGGGGAGCCGCGCGCCGCTGCCGCGCCTTCGCGGCCGAGAGCGGGATTGTTCCCGAGCGGACGTACGTCGCGATCCCGTCGGCGGCCGCTCCCGCCTACCTCGTCGAGGACGCGCCCGCCGCCCTGCGCGCCTTCCTGCGCGTCGTCGTTCCGCCGCCCGGGCGGACGCTCCGCAGCAGGCTCGCCGAGCCGTGCCTCGCCGCGCTGCGCGCGCTCGACGTCGGCCGCCCGCTGCGCGCGCTCGCCCGCTCGCGCGTGCTCGTGGCGAGGCGGGCATGACCGCAGGCGCGCTCGTCGACGCCGCCGGCACGAGCGAGGCTCCGACCCGCCCCGGCCGGACGCTCGCCGAGCTGGTGCGCGCCTCGGCTCTCCGCTGCGTCGTGCTCGGCGCCTCGAAGGACCCGAACGCGAAGGTGACGCTCCTGCTCGTCTCGCCGGACGGCGGCGCCCCCGTGCTCGCGGCGAAGACGCCGACGACGACCGCGGCCGCGCTCGCCGTCGAGCGCGAGGCCCGCGCGCTGCGCGAGATCCGCGCGCTCGAGCCCCGGCTCGTGCTCGACGCCATCCCGCGCGTGGTCGAGCTCGTCGAGCACGAGGGGTGGCCGACGCTCGTCACGACCGCCCTCGTCGGGCGGCCGCTCGCCTCGGCGTACTTCCGCGCCGGTCACACCTCCAGCCGGCGCCGCGTCCGTCGCGATCTGGAGGCGGCCGCGAGCTGGCTCGCCGACTTCCAGGCCGGGACGGCGGCCGGCGAGCTTCCGCTCGGGCTCATCGGGCCCCTCCCGGCCCGCCTGGCCGCGCGCTTCGCGGACGACCCGGAGCTCCCTTCGGATCTCGAGCGCCTCGCCGAGATCGAGGCGCGCCTGCGGCGCGAGACGGTGCGCGGCGCCGCCGTCCACGGCGACTACTGGCTCGGCAACCTGCTCGTCCGCGGCGGCGCGGTGAGCGGCGTCGTCGACTGGGAGAGCGCCGAGCCGGCCGGGCAGCCGGTGCGCGACATCGTCCGCTTCGCCGTCTCGTACGCGCTCTACCTCGACCGGCGCACGCGTCCGGGCCGGCCGGTGCGCGGCCACCGCGGCCTGCGCGCCGACTCCTGGGGGGCCGCGCTCGGGTTCGCCGTCGACGGCGGCGGCTGGTTCCCGGAGCTCTTCCGCGCGTTCGTCCGGGACGGGCTCGCCCGCCTCGGCGCCTCGCCGGCCGTCTGGCGCGACGCCGTGCTGGCCGGCGTCGCCGAGATCGCCGCGACGACCGACGACGAGGAGTTCGCGCGGCGGCACCTCGAGCTCTACCGGCGGCTCGCGCGCCCGCCCGGGAGCGGGTCGTGAGCGCGATCGCCGCCGCGCGCCCGCGCGGCCGCCGCGCCGCGGCGCGGGCGGAGGAGGACGCGCGCAGCGGTCGCGGCGCGCTCCGGCTCGCCGCGGTCGCGGTCGCCTTGCTGCCGCTGCTGCGCCCCGGCGGGCCGGCGAACACGGCTCCCGTGGACCTGCTCGAAGGACTGACGATCGCGGCGACGCTCCTCTGGGCGGGCGGAAGCGGCCACCGCTTCCGGCTCGCGCTCGGGATCCCGATGGCGCTGTTCATGGCCGGGGGCGCGCTGGGCGCGATCCGCGGCCCGGTCCCCGGCAGCGGGGCGATCGCGCTGACGCAGGACGCGCTGCTCGTCGTTTGGGCATGGGCGGTGATCAATGTGGCGCGCACCCCCGGGCGGCTGCGCGCGCTCCTCCACGTCTGGGCCTACGCCGCCGTCGCTTGGGCGCTGCTGCTCTTCGCCGGGCTCGGCGCCGGCATCCCCGCTCTGACGGGCATCGCGAGCCGCAACGGGACGCGCACCGCGCTGACGCTGATCGACCCGAACGTCGCAGCGAGCTACTGGTTCGTCTCGATCATGATCGTCTGGGCCGTGCAGCGTCCGCGGCGGCGGCTGCACCGGCTCGCCGCGTACGCGCTGCTCGCGTGCGCGCTCGTCTCCACCGGCTCGAGCAGCGGCCTCGTCTCGCTCGCCGTGGGCGTGGCGCTCGCGGCGCTCCTCGGGATCGGCCGGCGGGTCGGCGGCGCGCCCGCGGTCACCGTCGCGGCCGCCGTGGCGCTCGCCGCGCTCGTGACGTTCCAGGCGGTGGACTTCCGGCACCTGCAGGAGCGCGCCTCTGCGAGCCGCTGGTCATTCGTCCGCAACGGCATCGGTCGCGGCGAGCAGAGCGTCGGCCAGCGCTCGACGCTCCTGGACGAGAGCGTGACGCTGCTCGACACGGGCGGCCCGCTCGGCCAGGGGCCGGTGTCGACGAAGCCCCGCCTCGCCGCCGAGTCCGCGCCCTTCGTCAAGGAGGCGCACGACGACTACTTCGCCGCCCTGACCGAGCGCGGGGCGCTGGGCGCGCTCGGGCTCTTCCTGCTCCTCGGGAGCCTCGGCCTGCGGGCGGCGATCGCCGGCGGCGCGCGGGGCAGGGACGGCGTCCTGCCGCGGCCGAACGCGATCGTCGGCGCCCTCGCAGGCACGCTCGTCGCGGCGGCGCTCCTCGAGGTGCTGCACGTCCGGCACGTGTGGACGCTCTTCGCGCTCGTCGCGGCGCTCCACGTCTGGGGGAGGGAATGGCGCGCGCGCGACCCGTCCTGAGAGACCGCTACGGCGTGCTCGCGGCGAACGTCGCGGCGCGGCTCGTCGCCCTCGGGGCGCTCTCGCTCGCGACGCTCGTCGTCGCGCGCAGCGGCGGGCCCGCGGCCGTCGGGGCGTACGCGCTGCTGCGGGTGCTGCCGAGCCTCGTCGGCGTCGTCTGCTCCGCGGGACTGCCGGGGGCGATCGCCTACTTCCTCGCCGGACCCGCCCGGAGCGATCGGCGAGCGCCGCCGACGCTGCTCGCGATGGCCGTCGCCGGCGGCGTCGCCGGGGCTGCGCTCTGGCTCGCGGCGACGCCGCTCCTGACGCGCGCCCTCTTCGCGGAGGTGCCGGCCGCGCTCGTGGCGGCAGCGGCGGTCGCGGTGGCGACGCGCGTGCTGGCGGCGACCGCGAAGTCGTGCTCGCAGGGGAGCGGCGACCTGCCCGGCGCGAACCGCGTGATCGTCACCGAGGAGCTGAGCTTCCTGCCCGCGTACGCGCTCGTGTGGCTCGCGGGCGCGCGCGGCTACGGGGCGGTCGTGGGGGGTCTCGTGCTCGCGGATCTCGCCACGATCGCGCTCGCCTGGAGCCGGCTCGTGCGGCGGGGCTTCTTCCAGGGGGCGGCGCGGCCCTCCCGCGCGCTCGCCCGTCGCATCGCCGGCTACGGGATGCGCGCCCAGGTCGGCGGCGTGATCACGCTGCTCAACCTGCGCCTCGACTTCGTGCTCATGAGCGTGCTCACGAGCTCCGCGGTGCTCGGCGTGTACGCGGTCGCCTCGAAGTACGCGGAGCTGGTGCGGGTGCTGAGCGTCGCGCTCGGCTACGTCCTCTACCCGCGCTTCGCGAGCGACGGCCCGGCGGCGGCCGCCGAGCGCGCGCGGTCGCTGCTGCCGCGGGCGGGCCTTCTGACCGCGGCGGCGGTGCTGCCGCTCTGGGTCGCGGCCGGCTCGATCGTCCCGGGGATCTACGGCTCGTCCTTCGACGGGGCCGTCCTGCCCGCCCGGATCATCCTGCTCGGCCTCGTCCTCGACGGCATCGGCGGCGTGATCATCGGCTACCTCTACGGTGTGGGCAGGCCCGGGCTGAGCTCGGCGGCGGTCGCGGTAGGCCTCGTCGCGACGCTGCTTTTCGACCTGCTCCTGATCCCGCGCTACGCGGCCACCGGCGGCGCGATCGCCTCCGCGTGCGCGTACTCGATCTCGACGCTCGCGCTCGTCGGCTTCTTCGTACGCCTGACGCGCTCGTCGCGACCCGGGGGAGGCGATCTCGCGTTGTCGCGGGCCGAGGCCCCGTTGAGTCGAGGCCCGGCGGAGATCCGCTGACTCGACGAAGGTCGCGGGCCCGACTGGCTCCCTCGGTCTGTCCCTGGACGCCCCGCTCGCGGAGCCTTCCGTCATCGAGGCGGAGACGCGCCATGAATGCCCCTGAGCGGAGAGGGATCCTGCTCGACCAGCACCCGCTCTGGCTCGACGCGCTCGAATCCGCGCTCGGGCCGACGGGGGTGAGAGTCGTGGGCAAGACGACGTCACCGGCGGTAGCCGCCGAGCTGGTGACGCGCCACCGCGCGGAGATCCTCGTCGCCGACGTGATCGAGGAGGGCGAGGAGATGGGCACGCTGAGCTCGATCCGGCTCGTGCGCGAGTGCCTGCCCGACACGAAGATCGTCATCCTCACCGGGCTCGACGACCCGCGGCTCGTCAAGGCGGCGTTCAAGGCCGGCGCGGACGCGTACGTGCTCAAGCGCGCCGCCCCGGACGACCTCGCGCTCGCCATCCGCCAGTCCTTCGAGCACTCCGTCTACCTCGCGTTGCGCAACGGGAGGCGCGGTGAGGCGCCGGTCGCCGACCCGGCTCCGGCGGCGGAGCCCCGGGGCGTGCACCTGACGAAGCGTCAGCTCGAGATCCTGACGCTCATCGCCGAGGGGCACTCGAACGCGGAGGTGGCACGGATGCTCTGGCTCGCGGAGCAGACCGTCAAGTTCCACCTCTCGAACGTCTACCGGAAGCTCGGCGTCGCGAACCGCACCGAAGCGAGCCGCTGGGCGCAGCTCCACGGCCTGCTTCCCTCGTCGCCGCGGAGCACGCCGGCGCCGTAGGCGCTCGGGGGGCGGGGCGCCTACCCGGCGGCGTCCTCGACGGGCTCGGGCGTCGTCTGGCGGCGGCGGACGAGCCGGATGAGCGCGGGAGCGGCCGCGGCGGCGAGGACGGCGGCCGGGAGCGCGAGCAGCGCCCAGAGGAGCGTCGGCGCTCGCTGTCCGTGGGAGAGACGGCCGGGCGGGAGCGCGGTCTCCGCGCTCAGGCTGCCGAAGATCGGCGCGAACGGTTGCCCGAGCGGGAACGGGAGGGGGAAGGCGACGCGCGGCGTGCTCCTATGAGCGAGCGTCCTGCGCGCGACGTGCGCGACGCCGGGTCGGCGCGCGGCGAGGAGCTGCCGCCAGACGACGGCCGCCTCGATCCGCGGGCGCCCCTTCGGGAAACGCCGGGGCAGCGCCGGAGGCGGCACGTGTCGCGGCCGTACGACCGGCCAGGAGGCGAGGTAGCTGGTCGGGTCGACGGCGCCGTCGTAGCGCAGCCGCAGGAGCGTGCGCGGGTGGATCTCGAAGTGGAGGTGGGGCGGGGTGGTGAACGCGTCGCCGGTGCGGCCGAGGAAGCCGATCACCTCGCCGGTCTCGACGCGGCGGTCGCGGAGGGCGCGGGTGGAGTAGGCGGCGAGGTGGGCGTAGTAGAACTGGTTGCCGCGCGCGTCGCGCAGCCACAGGCGCCAGCCGCCGAGCCGCTCCCAGCCGACGAGACGCAGCGTCCCGTCGGCGACCGCCACCACCGGCGTGCCGAGCGGCGCGAACAGGTCGTCCCCGTGGTGCCAGCCGCTGCGGACGTCCGCGCGCGGCCCGCCGTAGCTGTCTCCGTACGACGCGCCGCCCGCGACCGGGAACACGTAGCCGCGCAGGCCGAGGGGCGGCGTCACT
>JADGHP010000002.1 GCA_019683855.1 Thermoleophilia bacterium | reverse complement strand
CCGGCGTCGGGCCGGGCGTGAACAGGTACTGCTTCTCGGGCATCGGCCCCAGCGTAGTCCCTGCGGCGGTGGCGGCGCGCGCAGTCGCGCGGTTTTCGCCCCGCGCACGCGGTCGTGACGGTTCCGTGACCGTGTCTGACACCGGGACAGGTCCCGAGCGGACGCCCGGCGCCGCTGCGGAAGCGGGGTCGCGAGAGGCGGCACGGCCGGGCGCGGCATGTCCCGTCCGTGACGGAGGCGTGACGGTCGGCGTCACGAGCCGGGCGCGGCGCGGCGTCCCCTACACTCGCCACGTGGACGCGCTCGTCGCCTTCGCCGCCGCGCTCGTCGCGCTACGGCTCGCGGGCGCCCTCGCCGCGCGCCGCCGCGCCACCCGCAGGCCGGAGCTCGCGGCGTGGGCGGCGTCGCTCGCCGCGTACGCGGTCGCCGCCGCCGCGATCGCCTGGGGCGAGGCGGCCGGCTGGGACGCTCGGGCCTTCCGCGTCTACTACGCCGCCGGCGCGCTCCTGACCGCGCCGCTGCTCGGCGCCGGCTCGCTCCTGCTCGCCGGCCGCGGCTGGGCCACGCCGGTCGCCCTCGTCTACAGCGGGCTCGCGCTCGGGATCGCGCTCGCGATGCCGGTGCACGGCGCGTTCGCGCTCCACGGGATCCCGCCCGCGCAGGAGCACCTCGCCTTCCTCCCGGCACGCCTGCTCGCGATCCTCGCGAACGCGCTCGGGACGCTCGCCGTCGTCGCGGTGGCGCTCGCGTCGCTGCGTCGCCGCCCGCTCGGGAACGCGCTGATCGTCCTCGGCGTGGCCGCCGCGGCCGCCGGGAGCGGTCTCGCCGGGCTCGGCGCCGCCGGCAGCGCCGTCGGGATCGCGGTCGGCGCCGCGCTCCTGTACGCGGGGTTCGTCGCCCCGGCGCGGCTCCCCCAGCGGGCTCCCCGAACGGCTGGTCCGCCGGCGAAGACATAGCGCCTGCCTCTATCCTGCCGCGAGCGCATCTGCCGCGCCGAGCGGTGCCGCTGCCCAGGCTCTCGCCCGCTCGGCCTCCGACGAGCAAACGACCCCCGGGGGTGGTGCGGGTTGCGGCAATCGACTCTCGCCTTCGGCCTGCTGCTGCTCGCCGCCGCCTGCGCCTCGGCGGCCGCGGCGATCGGCGCGCCCCTCTCGCCCGTCGCGGGGGACGCGAGCCGGCGCAAGGCCGCGGACTCCTACAGGCGCGAGATCCAGCGCCTCCGCGCCGAGACCCGGTACTGGCAGCGCGTGATGGGCGTCGAGCCGAGCCGGGCGCCGATGCGGCGCCTCGAAGCCGCCTCGGTCGAGCGACTCGGCACGGCCGCGCGGCGCTGGCGCCGGCTGGCGCGAAGCGCGTCGCGGCGGGCGCACCATCCGCCGTTCCTCGAGGCCTGGCTCTGCATCCACCGCCACGAGGGCGCGTGGAACGATCCCGGCGCTCCGTACTACGGCGGGCTACAGATGGACCTCTCCTTCCAGCGGGCCTACGGCGCCTGGCTGCTGCGGCGCAAGGGGACCGCCGACCACTGGACGCCGCTCGAGCAGATCTGGACAGCCGTACGGGCGCACCGGGCGCGCGGCTTCGCGCCCTGGCCGCGCACCGCCCGCTCCTGCGGCCTGACGTGACGAGGGACCCAGCGCCCGGATGCCGGCCGCATCGCGCTAGCGTCATGCTGACTTGACAATGACATCATTGTGATGTCACACTCGCCGTCGTGCAGATCGATGGGTACCTCCAGGCGCTCCGCGCGGACCTTGCCCGCATCGCGGCGCTCGGCGACGAGTCGACGGCGCGCACAGCGGATCTGTCTCCGGGGTCAGACCCGGGTCTGACCCCCTGTAGGGGAGTCGCGATGCTTTCGCGACGATCGAGCCTCGCCGGCACCGGACTCCGCGGCGGATCGGACGAACGACGCTCCTGCGACCTGCGTCGCGCACCCGAAGGACGGCGCGCAGCCTCCTGCGCGCACGCCGCCGTACCATCAGACTGACTTGATTTTGACATCATACCGATGTCATAGTGATGTCATGCAGCTCGACGGCCACATTCAGGCGCTCCGCGACGACCTCGCCCGCCTCGCCGCCCTCGGCGACGAGGCGACCGCCCGCGCCGCGGAGCTCCTGGCGGTCGCGCTCGAGCCTGCGCTCACCCGCCGCGTGCAGGAGGTCCTCGCCGAGGCGGCGCTCGAGCTGACCTCGCAGCTCGGGCGGAGCAGGGTCGAGGTTCGCCTCACCGGCGGCGAGCCGGAGCTCGTCGTCGTCCCCGAGGAGGCGGACGAGCCCGCCCCGGCTGCTGAGGCCTTCTCGGCCCGGATCACCCTCCGGCTGCCGGAGAGCCTCAAGGCGCGCATCGAGGCCGCCGCCGCCCGCGAGGGCGTCTCCGTCAACACGTGGCTCGTCCAGGCGCTCCAGCGCGCTGTGGAGCCGCGCCGTCCGTCCGCCGGGAGCCGGAGCCGCCTCTCCGGCTACGGCCGGAGCTGAAAGGAGTCGAGATGCCCGAGCACCGGTTCCACACCCCGCTGCCGCTTACCCTCGACGTGAGCGTCCCCTCCGGCGAGGTCAGGGTCGAGACCGTGGACGGCGAGGAGGCGGTCGTCGTCGTCGACGGGGACGAGCGGCTCGTCGAGCAGACGCGCGTCGAGCTCGACGGCGACCGGCTCGTCGTCTCCCTCCGATGTCGCATGCCGTTCGGGCTCGCGCGCGCGATCTGCGACCTCTCGCTCGGCGGCCGCCGTCTGAGCATCCACGCCTGCGTTCCGCACGGAGCCGCCGCCCGCTTCGCCACGGCGTCGGCCGACCTGCGCGCCGAGGGCCGCCTCGCGTCGCTGGAGGCGAGGACCGCCTCCGGCGCCCTGCTCGTGCGCGGCGAGATCGAGGGCCGAGCCACGGTCAAGACCGTGAGCGGCGACGTGCAGCTCGAGCGCGTCGGCGGCGACCTCCGGGCGCAGACCGTCTCGGGCGACCTCGACGCGGGCCCGATCGGCGGATCGGTCGAGGCCAAGTCGGTCTCCGGCGACATCCGGCTCGCGTCGCTGCGCAGCGGTCGCGCGAGCTTCACGAGCGTCTCGGGCGACGTCGAGATCGGCATCGCCCGCGGATCGTTCCTCGACGTGGACGCGGGCTCGGTCTCGGGCGACCTCAGCTCGGAGGTGCCGCTCGGAAGCGAGCCGTCCGCGCTCGACGGCGAGGGGCCGACGGTCGTCCTGCGGGGCAAGACGGTGAGCGGCGACGTCACGGTCTTCCGCGCCGCCTGATGCGCCGCCTGCTCGCGCACCGCGACGCGCGGCTGCTCGTCGCCGGGCAGACGCTGTCCGCCTTCGGCGACTGGGCGCTCCTGATCGTGCTCGCGATCTGGATGAAGGCGCTCACCGGGTCGAGCGCCGCCGCCGGCATGACGTTCTTCGTCTTCGGCGCCGGCGCGCTCGCCGCCCCGCTCGGCGGTCTCGTCGCCGACCGCGTGCGGCGGCGGCCGCTGATGATCGCCACCGACTGCCTCCTCGGCGCGGTCGTGCTCGTACTCCTGCTCGTGCACGACCGGGGCGAGGCGTGGCTGATCTACCTCGTCGCGCTCGTCTACGGGGCGCTCGGGACCGTCTTCTTCCCGGCCCGTGCGGCGCTGCTGCGGATCATGCTCCCGGAGGAGCTGCTCGCGGACGCCAACGGCGCGCTCTCCTCCACGCGCGAGGGGCTGCGGATCGTCGCGCCGCTCGCCGGCGCCGGGCTCTACGCCGCGTTCGGCGGCGGCGTGGTCGCCGTCCTCGACTCGCTCACCTTCGCCGCCTCCGTGTTCTTGCTCGCCCGGATGCGCGTCCGCGAGGAGAAGCCGGCGCCGCCGGAGCACCGCCTCCTGCGCGAGATCTCGGCCGGGATCCGCCACGTCTGGCGGACGCTTCCGCTGCGGCGGGTCGTGCTCGGGCTGACACTCGCGCTGCTCGTGACCGGCTTCGCGGAGACGCTGATCTTCTCGGTCATCTCCCACCTCGGGCGCTCGCCGTCGTTCTTCGGCGTGCTGAGCACGATCCAAGGCGCGGGCTCGATCGCGGGTGGGCTGACGGCCGCGCGGCTGATCCGCCGGGTAGGCGAGGGACGCGCGCTCGGTCTCGGCCTCGTCCTGTTCGGGGTCGCCGCGTGCTGCCTCGCCGCGCCGTCGCTGCCGGTGGTGCTCGTCGCCGGGCCGGTCGCGGGCGTCGGCGTCGCCTGGGCCATCGTCGGCTTCTCGACCGCGCTCCAGACGCGGACGCCGCTCGCGATCCAGGGCCGCGTCTCGGCGGCGGCCGACCTCTCGCTGTCCGTCGCGCAGACGGTCTCGATCGCGACGGGGGCGGTGCTGTCGACGCTCCTCGACTACCGCGTCCTCTTCGTCGTCATGGCCGCCGTCGTCCTGGGCTGCGCCGCGTACCTGCTCACGCGTCCCGACGACGAGCCGCCGCCCGCCGTCGAGCGCGCCGTCGCGTGAGCGGATCCGCTACGCGCGCAGCTTCTCCCGCAGCAGCCGGTTGACGACCCTGGGGTCGGCCTTGCCGCGCGTCTCGCGCATCACCTGACCGACGAGGTAGCCGAGCACGCCCTCTTTGCCGCCGAGGTAGGTCTGCACCTGCTCCGGGTTGGCGGCGAGCACGGCTTCGACCACCGGCTCGAGCGCGGACGCGTCGGAGACCGCCTCCTGCTCGAGGAACGGGGCGGCGGCGAAGCCGGGGTCGGCGCTGCGGGCGACCGCCTCCAGGTAGACGTCGCGCGGCAGCCGCTCCCGCGCGCCCAGCACCTTCGCCAGCTCGCCCGCGTCCACGGCCTCCGGGTCGATCCCGGCGGCGGCGACCTCGTTCATGACCGCGTTCGCGGCGACGCGCGCCTCGGCGCCGGCGGCGACGAGCCGGTCGTAGAGCCGGTCGCGGCCGGTGGTGACGAGCTCCACCGCGGCATCGAAGCCGACCGCCGGCTCGATGCGCCGGATGCGGTCCGCCGGGCGCTCCGGCAGCTCGGCGCGCAGCCGCTCGACGAGCTCCGCGGGCGGCTCGACCGGGACGAGGTCCGGCTCGGGGAAGTAGCGGTAGTCGTCGGCCTCCTCTTTCGAGCGGTGCACCGTCAGCCGATCGGTGTCGGCGTCGTAGTCGTAGGTGGACTGCTCGACAGGCTCGCCCGCCTCGTGCGCGGCCACCTGCTGCCGGATCGCCGCCTCGATCGCGCGCCCGACGAAGGTGAACGAGTTCATGTTCTTGATCTCCCAGCGCGGCCGGTACCCCTCCTCGCCGCGCCGGCGCACGGACACGTTCACGTCCGCGCGCAGCGTCCCCTTCTCCATCTCGGCGTCGGAGATCCCGAGCTCGACGATCGTCTGCCGCAGCAGGCGCAGGAACCAGACCGCCTCCTCCGCGGAGCGCAGGTCAGGTTCCGTCACGATCTCGACGAGCGGCGTGCCGCCGCGGTTGAAGTCGACGAGGGAGTAGTCGGCGCCCACCGAGCGCCCGGTGGCGCCTCCCGCGTGGACGGTCTTCGCGGCGTCCTCCTCGAGGTGCGCCCGCACGATGCCGATCTCGCGGTCGCCGTCGGGGCGCGGGAGTCGGAAGCGGCCGCGCCCGGCGAGCGGCGCCTCGTACTGGCTGATCTGGTAGCCCTTCGGCAGGTCGGGGTAGAAGTAGTTCTTGCGAGCGAAGATCGCGCGAGCGGCGATCCCGCAGTCGAGCGCGAGGCCGAGCTTGATCGTCTGCTCGATCGCGCGCTCGTTCGGCACCGGCAACGCCCCCGGATGCGCGAGGCAGACCGGGCAGGTGCGCGTGTTCTCGGGGGCGCCGTACTCGAGCTCGCAGCGGCAGAACATCTTCGTGCGGGTCTTGAGGTGCGCGTGCACCTCGAGCCCGATCACCGCCTCCCAGTCACGCACCGCCATCCAGCCGCTCCTTCGCCTCGCGCAGCGCCCGCTCGATGTCGTCCTCGACCTCCACCATCGCGAGCCGGCGCTCGACCACCCCGTGCCGCTCGATCAGCCACAGCTCCCGCTCCCCCGCCTCGAGCTGCAGCTTGAGGTCGCCGAGGAGCACGGCGCGCGAGCCGTCCAGCACGCGCGGCGACTCGCCGAAGACGCGCTCGACGGCGAGCACGAACTCGGCGGCCGGATCCTCGAAGCGCATCGTCACGAGCGGAGCCTCGCGGGGACGGGATCGAAGCCGAGCGCCTGCTCGAGCGCGTGCCCGATCCGGAAGAGCGTGTTCTCGCCGAACTGCGGCCCGATGAGCTGGAGGCCCACCGGCAGCCCCTCCGAGAGCCCGCAGGGGATGTTCAGGCCGGGCAGTCCGGCGAGGCACGACGGGATCGTGAGCAGGTCGCTGAGGTACATGGCGAGCGGGTGCTGCGTGCGCGCGCCGAGCGGGAAGGCGACCGTGGGCGAGGTCGGGCAGGCGAGCGCGTCGAAGCGCTCGAAGGCGGCGTCGTGCTCGCGCCGGATCACCGTGCGCACCTTCTGCGCCTGCCCGTAGAACGCGTCGTAGTAGCCGGCGGAGAGCGCGTACGTGCCGACGAGGATGCGCCGCTTCGGCTCGTCGCCGAACCCCTCGTCGCGGGTGCGCGCGTACATCTCCACGCGGTCGGCGGCCCGGGCGCGATACCCGTAGCGGACGCCGTCGTAGCGGGCGAGGTTGGAGGACGCCTCGGCGGGGGCGATCAGGTAGTAGCACGGCATCCCGTACTCGGCCGAGAGCGGCAGCGAGCACTCCCCCACCTCCGCGCCGAGCTCCCGGCAGCGCTCGATCGCGCGCGCGACCGCGGCCGAGACGCCCGGCTCGATCCCCTCCGCCTCGTTCAGCTCCTTCGGCACGCCGATGCGCAGGCCCCGCAGGTCGTCGCCCTCGGGCAGCTCGACGGGGTGCGGCAGATCGACGGTGGTCGAGTCGCAGGGGTCGCGCCCGGCGATCAGCGAGTAGAGGAAGGCGCAGTCCCGCACGGTGCGCGCCACCGGCCCCACCTGGTCGAGGCTGGAGGCGAAGGCGACGATGCCGTAGCGCGACACCGTGCCGTAGGTCGGGCGCAGGCCGACGTTGCCGCACAGCGCCGAGGGCTGCTTGATCGAGCCGCCGGTGTCGGAGCCGAGCGCCCACGGCGCGAGCCCCGCCGTCACCGCGGCCGCCGAGCCGCCGCCCGAGCCGCCCGGCACGCGCGAGGGGTCCCACGGGTTGCGGGTCGGCCCGTAGGCGGAGTTCTCGGTCGAGGAGCCCATGGCGAACTCGTCCGTGTTCGTCTTGCCGAGGATGCGCAGGCCGCGCGCCTTCAGGCGCGTGACGACCGTGGCGTCGTAGACGGGAACGTAGCCCTCGAGGATGCGGGAGCCGGCGGTGGTGGGGATGCCGCGCGTGCCGATCACGTCCTTGAGCGCGATCGGGATCCCCTCGCCCTCGGCCTCCTCGCAGACGTGGAGGTAGCAGTGCAGCTCGGGATCGCGGGCGGCGATCGCCTCCAGGTAGGCGGCGTGGAGCTCGGCCGGCGAGATCTCGCGGCGGCGCACGAGCTCGCTCGCCTGCTCGGCGGTGAGACGCAGGGTGTCGATCACGAGCCGGCGGGCGGGACGCGGAACGCGGAACCTTCGCGCTCGGGGGCGTTTGCGAGCGCCTCCTCGAGCGGAAGCGACTCGTGCGGGACGTCGGCGCCGAAGACGTTGACGACGTCGAGCGGATGCGAGGTCGGCGGCACCTCCGAGAGGTCGAGCTCCGACACCTTCGACACCGCGGCCAGGATGTCGTTGAGCTGCGCGCCGAGACGCTCGACCTCCTCGTCCCGGAGCTCGAGGCGGGCCAGGTGCGCGACGTGCAGAAGCTGCTCTCGATCGATCGCCATGCCTCCCAGATCCTTCCAGAAACGGAGCGGGCCCCGATCGGGGCCCGCTCGCACCTGGTGTCCGACAGGTTTCCTAGATCGTCTGGACGTTCGCGGCTTGCGCGCCCTTCGGGCCCTGCACAACCTCGAACGACACGCGCTGGCCCTCGGTCAGCGACTTGTAGCCGTCCATCGCGATCGCCGAGAAGTGGACGAAGACGTCGTCGCCGCCTTCGCGCTCGATGAAGCCGTAGCCCTTCTCGTTCGAAAACCACTTGACGGTGCCCTCAGCCAAACGACGCCTCCTTGCAACAAAACGACGGCCCGGGCACCGAGCCGCCGACCGATGATGAAGCATGCGGAGTCTAGCTCAGCTCGTGCCCGACGCAACCTGCGCCGCCCGGCGGGCGCGCGCCGCGGTGACCGTGTTCTGGAGCACCATCGCGATCGTCATCGGCCCGACGCCGCCGGGGACCGGCGTGATGTAGGCCGCCCGCTCGGCCGCGCGCGGGTCGACATCGCCGAAGAGCCCCTCCTCGGTGCGGTTCATGCCGACATCGATCACCGTTGCGCCCGGTTTGACCATCTCCGCCGCGATCAGGTGTCGCCGGCCGACCGCGGCGACGAGCACGTCCGCCTCGCGCGTGTGGCGCGCCAGGTCCCGCGTGCGCGAGTGGCACAGCGTCACCGTCGCGTTGCGCTGCAGGAGCAGGTGCGCCATCGGCTTGCCGACGATGTTCGAGCGACCGACGACGACGGCGTGGGCGCCCTCGAGCGGGATCTCGTACGCCTCGAGCATCCGCATGATCCCGAGCGGCGTCCCGGGCACGAGCCGCGGCCTCCCCAGCGCGAGGCTGCCGGCGTTGACCGGGTGGATGCCGTCGACGTCCTTCTCGGGCGCCACCGCCTCGATCGCCCGCCCCTCGTCGATGTGCGCGGGCAGCGGGAGCTGGACGAGGAGGCCGTCGACGGCGTCGTCGGCGTTCAGCTCGGCGATCGTCGCGAGCAGCTCCTCCTCGCTCGTCGAGGCCGGGAGCTTCAGGTCGCGCGCCTGCATGCCGGCCGCTCGCGCGGCCTTCTGCTTGAGGTCGATGTAGACGTGCGAGGCCGGGTCGTCGCCGACCAGCACGGTCGCGAGCCCGACGCCGCCGAGCTCGGCGACCTGCGCCGCCACCTCCTCGCGCACGGCCGCAGCGAGCGCCCTCCCGTCGATGATCGTCGCCGCCACGCCCGTCAGCGTACTCAGGGAGAATGACGGCCGTGGCGGCAAGGCTCCCCCGCAAGAACGACGCAGCCTCGATCCGGGCGCGTCAGGAGGCGCTCGGGCTCGACGGCGTCGTCACGGGGATCGACCTCGCGCCGTTCGCCTCGGCCGCCGAGACGGTGACCGGCGTCGTCGCGATCCCCGTCTCGGTCGCGCAGCTTCGCATCTCGCTCGGCGAGTACGTCCTCGACGACGAGGGCGAGCTCGTCGAGACGGGCCGCGCCGACGAGGAGGTCGTGGTGCCGCTCGCCCACACCGAGGGCGGGCTGACGGCGTCGGTGCAACGCGGCGCGAGGGCGGTCGCCGAGTCGGGCGGCTTCCGCACGTACGTCGTCGCCGACCGGATCACCCGCGCCTCCTGCTTCGTCTGCGCGAGCGCCGGCGACGCGCTCGCGCTCGCCCGCTGGATCGAGTCGCAGGTGCCGGCGATGCGCGCGTTCCTACGGACGGCGGACATCCCGGAGCTGTCCCGCCATGCGATCCTGCGCGAGGCGAAGACGCACGTCGTCGGGCCGATGTGCCACGTCCTCTGGCGGTTCACGACCGGCGACGCGGTCGGGGCGAACATGATGACGCGCAACGCGTACGCGCTGAACATGGCGTACGTCGTGCCGCGGGCGCCGGTGGCGATCGAGCGCGCGATCCTCGAGGCGAACATGGGCGGCGACAAGAAGCCGTCGTACGAGCACTTCCAGCAGGGTCACGGCAAGACGGTGGTCGCGGAGGCGACGCTCAGCGACGAGGCGATCCGCCGCATCCTGCGCACGACGCGCCACGACCTCGAGGAGCTGGCGTGGGCGGGCACTCACGGCGCCGTCGCGTCCGGGATGCAGTCGGTCGCGTTCACGCCCGCCTCCGCGGTGGCGGCGATCTTCGCCGCGACGGGCCAGGATCTCGGGATGGTGGGCACGAGCTCGATGGCCCACGGGGTCGAGCACGCGGTCGAGGGCGGGCTGCACGCGTCGATCCGCTTCCCGGGGCTCGAGGTGGGCACCGTCGGCGGCGGCACGACGCTGCCCTACGCGCGCGCGTGGCTCGAGCTGATGGGCTGCGCGGGGCCCGGGAAGGTGTACCGCCTGGCGCAGATCGTCGCCGCGACGGCGCTCGCGCTCGAGATCAGCGCCTCCGCGGCGATGGCGACCGCGGGCAGCGAGAACTTCTTCCGCGCCCACTTCGAGCGCGGCGGGCTTCGGTAGCGGCGGAGTCGCGCGCGGGCGACGCTGCGCGGTGTGGTGTCGCGCCTCGCGCAGGTGGGCGTTCTCGGTGCGCCGGCGCTGCCGCCGGCGGCCCGTCACACGGGCAGGCGGACGTCGCTCACGTCGATCCCGAGCGAGTGGGCGAGGCGGACGCCGTGCTGGAGGTCGGCCCGCAGCCGCTCGCGGTCGCGCGCCTCCATGAGCTGGCCGATGAACTCGCGCGCCTTCGGCCGCCAGAGGGCGTGCTTCGCGAACGTCGGGAGCATGCGGTTCGCCGCGTCGACGAGATGGTCGCGGACCTTCCGCGACGCGTTGACGAGCAGCAGCCGCTCGTAGGCCATTCCCGCGCCGTGGTGGATGCCGTCGTCGATCGCGAGCCGGTTGCAGAGGTCCTCGAGCACGGTGCCGCGCGACGAGCGCGCGATCAGGCGGAAGCGGGGGATGATCAGGCGCTCGAAGAAGACCTGCATCAGGAAGACCTTCTCCTCGAGCAGGTCGGCCTCGAGGAACATGTGCGCGAGCTGATCGAGGTACGGGTCGCGCTCGCCCTCGCCGCCCACCTCGTTGATGAGCTTCAGCCACGCCTCGCTGTGGCGCGACTCGTCCTGCACCATCGTCGAGTAGTAGAGGCGCGCCTCCGGGTCGGGCGCCGCGCAGAGGAGCTGCGACGCCATCTCGCAGGCGAACATGTCCGCCTGGAGCTGCTGCATCACGACCGAGCGCCACATGTCGCGCCGACGGGCTTGGCGCTGCGGGCTGCCGCGGCCCTCCGGCACGAACGGCAGCTCGCCCCAGGGCAGGTCGCGCACCGCCCACTCCTGGCGCTTGGCGAGGTGGTAGAAGCGCAGGACGCCGGCGCGGAGGCCCGCGTCGTCCGCCGCTTCGGGCTGGCGCTCGGTGACCGGCTCGGCGCTCATCAGCGCAGACCTTAGCGCGGGCGCCTGGCAGCGTCCGCCGGCGATCGCGCTGGCGCGTACCAGTCTGTGACGTCGGCTGGAGCGCGCCGGGGCCGAGGGCGACGCCGAGCGGGAAGGACTCGGTGGCTCCGCGGGTAGGCTGCCGTCGAGCCGCGCTGCGCATTTCTACAGTCATGGGCGGCGCTCGCCTCGCAATCCGCGGACGAACGCGTTTGAAAACGTGCATCCCGAAAAGCGATAATCGGCGCTCCATGTCCGTTGATGCCCGCACCGCCAGCAACCGCGTGCTCGAGGCGCGCGAGCGCTACGTGTCGCGCGGGGTCGCGACGCCGGCCCTCGTCGTCGCGCGCGCGCAGGGAGCCCGCATCTGGGACGTCGACGGACGCGAGTACCTCGACTTCGCGGGCGGCATCGCCTGCCAGAACCTCGGGCACGGCCCGGCGAGCGTCGTCCGCGCCATCCACGAGCAGGCGGATCGCTACCTCCACCAGTGCTTCATGGTCGGCGCGTACGAGCCGTACGTGGAGGTCTGCCGCCGCCTCTCCGAGCTCTGGCCGGGCGCCGCGCAGACGAAGTCGCTGCTCGTCAACTCCGGCGCCGAGGCGATCGAGAACGCGGTCAAGATCGCGCGGGCCGCCACCGGCCGTCCCGCCGTCGTCGTCTTCGACCGCGCCTTCCACGGCCGCACGACCCTGACGATGGCGATGACGTCGAAGCTCGTCTACAAGCGAGGCTTCGGACCCCTCGCCCCCGAGGTCTACCGCGCCCCGGCGCCCTACCCGTATCGCGGCGTCTCGACGGACGATGCGCTGCGCGGCCTCGAGCTCCTGCTCAAGCAGGACGTCGACCCGGCCTCGGTCGCGTGCGTCGTGCTCGAGCCGGTGCAGGGCGAGGGCGGGTTCATCCCGATGCCGCCCGAGTTCGTGCAGGCGCTGCGCCGGATCTGCGACGAGCACGGGATCCTCTACGTCGACGACGAGGTGCAGGCGGGCTGCGGCCGCACCGGGACGATCTGGGCGATCGAGCGGCTCGGCGTCGAGCCCGACCTGCTCGTCTCGGGCAAGACGCTCGGCGGCGGGCTTCCGCTCGCGGCGGTCACCGGGCGCGCCGAGCTGATGGACGCCGTCCACCCCGGCGGTCTCGGCGGCACCTTCGGCGGCAACCCGCTGTCGTGCGCGGCCGCGCTCGCCGTCCTCGACGAGCTGACCGCGCCCGGCTTCGCCGAGCGCGCCGAGCACGTCGCCGCGCTGCTGCGCAGGAGGCTGGAGGAGATCGCGACGCGGCAGCCGCTCGTCGGCGAGGTGCGCGGGCTCGGCGCGATGCTCGCTCTCGAGCTGCGCGAGCAGAGCCCGGACGCGGCGAAGGCCACGACCGCGGCGGCCCTCGAGAAGGGGCTGCTCGTCCTCGCGTGCGGCCTCTACGGGAACGTGATCCGGCTCCTGCCGCCGCTGTCGGCGACGGACGAGGAGCTGGAGCGGGGTCTCGAGCTCCTGGAGGAGGCGCTTGGCGACGCAAGCGCCGGCTAGGGCGGCGGTGGCACGCGGCGCGGACACGCCGGCCGTCCGCCTGCTCGGAATCCGCCGCGCCTACGGCAACGTCGTCGCGATCGCCGGCATCGACCTCGACATCGCCGAGGGCGAGTTCTTCACCCTGCTGGGCCCCTCGGGGTCGGGGAAGACGACGACGCTGCGCGTGATCGCCGGCTTCGAGCGCCCCGACGCGGGACGGGTGGAGCTGCAGGGCGTCGACGTCACCCGGACCGCCCCCTCCGAGCGGGCGGTGAACACCGTCTTCCAGGACTACGCCCTCTTCCCGCACATGACGGTGCTGGAGAACGTCGAGTACGGGCTGCGCGTGAAGGGCGTGCCGCGGCGAGAGCGGCGCGAGCGCGCCCTCGAGGTGCTCGAGCGCGTCCGCCTGCCCGGGCTCGGCAGCCGCAAGCCGACACAGCTCTCCGGCGGCCAGCGTCAGCGCGTAGCGCTCGCGCGCGCGATCGTGAACGGGCCGCCCGTCCTCCTGCTCGACGAGCCGCTCGGCGCGCTCGACCTCAAGCTGCGCCAGGAGATGCAGGTCTTCCTCAAGGAGCTGCAGCGCGAGCTCGGCATCACCTTCGTCTACGTGACGCACGACCAGGAGGAGGCGCTCACCATGAGCGACCGCCTGGCCGTGTTCAACGAGGGCCGGATCGAGCAGGTCGGCGCCCCGGCCGAGGTCTACGAGCACCCGCGGTCCGAGTTCGTCGCCGGCTTCGTCGGCGTCTCGAACGTGCTCGAGCGCGGCGGCCGGCGCTTCACGATCCGCCCGGAGAAGATCCACATGGTCGAGGAGGAAGCGACCCTCCCCTCCGGCCACGAGATCGAGGCGGGACGCGTCCGCGACGTCGTCTACGTCGGGATGGTGACCCGCTACGTCGTCGAGCTCGACGCGGGAGGCGAGCTCGCCGTCGTCGTCCAGAACCTCGAGACCTCGTCGCAGGAGGCGCTCGAGGCTCGAGGCAAGAGAGTCCGGCTGGGATGGCGGCCGGAGCACACCTTCGAGATCACCCCGCACAAGGAGGAGAGCGAGCAGTGATGCGCATTCGCAGAGCGCACGTCCTGATCGCCGCCGTCGCGGCGGCGCTGTGCGTGCCGGCGGCAGGCGTGAGCTCGAGCAGCGGCCTTCCGACGAAGATCGGGAAGGGCGAAGGCCAGCTCAACCTGGTCGCGTGGGAGGGCTACACGCAGCCCCAGTGGGTCAAGCCGTTCGAGCGCAAGACCGGCTGCCGGGTGCACGCGAAGTACGCGGGCTCGTCGGACGAGATGGTGACGCTGATGCGGCAGGGCGGCGGCAGCCAGTACGACATGGTGTCGGCGTCCGGCGACGCGAGCCTGCGGCTCATCTACGGTCACGACGTCCAGCCGGTCAACGTCAAGCTGATCCCCGACTGGAAGAACTTCGCGCCGGCGCTCAAATCGCCGCCGCACAACACGGTCGATGGCGTCCACTACGGCGTCTCGCTCCAGTGGGGCCCGAACACCCTGCTCTACAACACGAAGAAGGTGAAGCCGAAGCCGACGAGCTGGTCCGTGCTCTACAGCCCCAAGTACAAGGGGAAGATCACCGTCCCGGACAACCCGATCCAGATCGCCGACGCGGCCCTCTACCTCTCGAAGGCGCAGCCGTCGCTCGGGATCACGGATCCGTACGAGCTGAACCAGAAGCAGTTCGACGCGGCTGTCAACCTGCTCAGGCGGCAGAAGCCGCTGATCAAGAAGTACTGGGCGCTCGCCTCCGACGAGATCGACCTGTTCAAGAACGGCGACGCTGTTCTCGGCGCGTCGTGGCCCTACCAGACGAACACGCTGCAGGCGGACAAGGTGCCCGTGGCGGACACGATCCCGAGGGAGGGCGCGACCGGCTGGGCCGACACGTGGATGCTGTCCGCGCACGCCAAGCACCCGAACTGCGCCTACCTGTGGATGCGGTGGGTCTCGACGCCGAAGGTGCAGGCGCAGCAGGCGATCTACTTCGGCGAGACGCCCGCGAACGTGAAGGCGTGTCCGATCATGGACAAGCTCTCGCCCGGCTCCGCGGCCAAGTACCACTGCGGCGCCTCGGAGGCGTACTTCAAGTCGATCAAGTTCTGGAAGACGCCGGTCGCCGCGTGCGGCAACGGCCGCAACGACTGCATGGACTACACGAAGTGGCAGCAGGCCTGGACGCAGCTGAAGGGATAGGGATAGGTCCTGGCCGTCAGAGCTGCTGAGCTGGTGCAGCCGGGCCGTCCGCTCCGGGCGGCCCGGCTCTACCTCACGGGCGTCTTTTGGCGCCACCGCTGGGGGAAGGGACTCGTGCTGCTCGCCCCTCCCCTGCTCGCGTTCGCGCTCGTGTACCTCGCCTCGCTGGCGGCGCTCTTTGTGTCCTCGTTCTGGACGGTCAATCCGTTCACCACCGAGATCGAGCACCACTGGACGCTCGACAACTTCCGCACGATCTTCGAGTCGAGCGCGTACCGGACGATCGCGCTGCGCACGATCGGGATCGCGGCCGCCGTCACGGTCACCGACGCGATCCTCGCCTTCCCGCTCGGCTACTTCATGGCTCGGCTCGCCAGGCCGCGGACGCGGGCGTTCCTCTTCGTCGCCGTGCTGCTTCCGCTCTGGTCGAGCTACCTGATTCGCGTCTATATCTGGCGCCTGATCCTCGACCAGAACGGCGTGCTCAACTGGACGCTCCGCCAGCTCGGGCTCGGCCCGCTTCACCTCGCCTACTCGAACTGGGCCGTCTGGATCGTCTTCTCGTACGTCTGGCTGCCGTTCATGGTGCTGCCCGTCTACGGCGCCCTCGAGCGGATCCCGGAGTCGCTGCTCGAGGCGTCGCGCGACCTCGGCGCGCGCGGCTTCGAGACGTTCCGCCGGATCGTGCTGCCGCTCGCGCTGCCGGGCGTCGTCGCCGGCTCGATCTTCACCTTCTCGCTCACGCTCGGCGACTACGTGACGCCGATGCTCGCCGGCGGCTCCTCGTCCCAGTTCATCGGCAACGTCGTCTACTCGTCGGTTGGCATCTCGAACAACGTCCCCTTCGCGGCGGCGTTCGCGACGATCCCCCTGGCCGTGATGGCCGTGTACCTGCTGATCGCCCGCAAGCTGGGCGCGTTCGAGGCGATGTAGGTGTACACAGCCACCGACATCGGTGTACGCAGGCGCCGTTCGCGGCTGCGCGACCGGCGCGCGAGGCTCTCGTGATGGAGTCGCGCGGAACCCGTCTCGCTCTCGCGACATGGGCGGCTCTCGTGACCGCGTTCCTGTGGGTGCCGCTGCTGCTGATCCTCGTCTACGCGTTCAACGAGTCGAACATCCAGAGCTGGCCGATCCCGGGCTTCACGACGCGCTGGTTTCGGGCAGCCTGGCACGACCAGGAGGTGCGCGACGCGCTCTGGTTGTCGGTGCGCGCAGGGTTGATCGCCACGGGCGCCGCGCTCGTGCTCGGCTCCGCCGCCGCGTTCGCCATCGCGCGCTTCCGCTTCTTCGGGCGCGAGTCGGTGTCGTTCCTGCTCGTGCTCCCGATCGCGCTGCCGGGGATCATCACCGGTATGGCGCTCAACAGCTTCTTCGTCTTCAACCACATGAGCCTGTCGCTGTGGACGATCGTGATCGGGCACGCCACCTTCTGCGTCGTCATCGTCTACAACAACGTGCTGGCGCGACTGCGTCGCTCGTCGCCGTCGCTGCTCGAGGCATCGGCCGACCTGGGCGCGGACGGCTGGCAGACGTTCCGTTTCGTCGTCTGGCCGATCCTGTCGACGGCGCTCGTCGCGGGCGGGCTGCTCGCGTTCGCGCTCTCGTTCGACGAGGTCGTCGTCACCTACTTCACGGCGGGCGCGCAGAACACGCTCCCGCTCCTCATCCTCGGCTACATCCGCCTCGGCCAGCGCCTGCCCGAGGTGAACGCCATCGCCTTCGCGGTGATCGTGCTCACCGTCGTCCCGGTGGCGCTCGCGCAGCGCCTCATGCGCGACACCGGCGTGTTGCGGCGCGGCGCCGCGAACGTGACCGAGGCGGTCGAGTCTTCGCAGATCACGGCGGTCTGACACACGGGAGGGATGCCATGAGCACCACCACGACCACGTACAAGGCTTTCATCGGGGGCGAGTGGGTCGACGCCGCCTCCGGCGAGACGATGGAGGTGATCAACCCCGCCACGGGCGAGACGATCGCCGAGGTCCCCCGCTGCGGCGCCGAGGACGTCGACCGCGCGGTCGAGGCGGCGAAGAAGGCGCTGCCGGAGTGGCTCGAGAAGACGCCGAAGGAGCGCTCCGAGCTCTTGCACAAGCTCGCCGACGTCCTCGACGAGCACGCGGAGGAGCTCGCGCAGCTCGAGTCGCTGAACGTCGGCAAGCCGCTGATGGCGTCGCGCGACGAGATGCCGTTCTCCGCGGACAACCTCCGCTTCTTCGCGGGCGCGGCGCGGCAGCTCGAGGGCAAGTCGGCCGGCGAGTACATCGAGGGCTACACCTCGTTGATCCGGCGCGAGCCGCTCGGGATCGTGGGCGGCATCTGCCCTTGGAACTACCCGCTGATGATGGCGGTCTGGAAGATGGGCCCGGCGCTCGCAGCCGGCAACGTCCAGATCCTCAAGCCGTCCGAGCAGACGCCGCTCACGCTGCTGCGGTTCGTGCAGCTCGCCGAGGAGGTCATCCCGCCGGGCGTGCTGCAGGTGGTGACCGGCGACGGCGTGCCCGCAGGCGAGCGGATCGTCCAGCACCCGGACGTGCGGCTCGTCTCCCTCACCGGGGACGTCGAGACCGGCAAGATCATCGCCCGCACGGCGGCGGACACGCTCAAGCGCGTCCACCTGGAGCTGGGCGGCAAGGCGCCGATGGTGGTCTTCGACGACGCCGACCCGAAAGCGGTCGCCGAGGGGATCCGCCTCGCCGGCTACTGGAACTCCGGCCAGGACTGCACCGCGGGCTCGCGGGTGATCGCCAGTGCGCGCATCTACGACGCGCTGCTGGAGGAGCTGGTGCCCCAGGTCGAGTCGCTCAAGGTCGGCGATCCGCTGTCGAGCGACGAGATCGAGATGGGCTCGGTGATCTCGAAGGCGCAGCAAGAGCGGGTGCTGGGCTTCCTCGAGCGCGCCAAGGGCGCCACCGTGCTCACCGGGGGCGGCACGCGCGGCGACCGAGGCTTCTTCGTCGAGCCGACGGTCGTCGTGGACGTGAAGCAGGAGGACGAGATCGTCCAGAACGAGGTGTTCGGGCCGGTGGTGACGGTGCAGCGCTTCGCCGACGACGACGAGGCGATCCGCTGGGCGAACGACGTGCGCTACGGGCTCGCGGCGTCGGTCTGGACGCGCGACGTCGGCCGCGCGATGAACGCGGTGCGGAAGCTCCAGTTCGGGACGGTCTGGGTGAACGACCACCTGCTCCCGATCACCTCCGAGATGCCGCACGGCGGCTACAAGCAGTCCGGCTACGGCAAGGACATGTCCAGCTACTCGATGGAGGAGTACACGCAGATCAAGCACGTCGCGTTCAAGCTCGCCTGACCCGCGGCGACACGCCTCCTTCGCACTGCGAGCGAAGCACCGCGCTACGGCCGCTGATCGGGCAGGGCGCGTTCGTCGCCGTGCGGGAACGCCGCTCGCAGCCCCGGGCTCCGCCGCCGGCCACGGGGCGCGGCGAAGCTGCTATCCGTACGGTGATGGTTTCGGCGGGTCGCCCAGCGCCGAACGAGGGATGGTCGTCCTGGCTTGCGGTCGCCGCGCTGGCGGCGCTGCTCCTCGTGGTCGAGGCGTGGATCGCCTGGGGAGGCACGTCTCCGGGACGCGTGCCGGGGTCGCTCAGCGAGACGCCGGTCCTCGAGCTCGTCGCCGGCCAGAGTCGCCGGTTCGACCCGGGGAGGATCGACGAGGGCTCGGTGATCGCGTGCTCGAACAACGGAATCACGGTGTCGGCGGCGGTGCCGCCGCGCCTCCGCTTCGTCTCGCGCCACCTCGACGCGGTGGCCGGGCTCGGGGTGACGATCGAGGTCGTGCACCGCAGCGACGGCTCGGTGCGAGTGCGCTGCACGACGTGACCGCGGTCACGTCCCGACGCGGGCGCAGACGGCCCAAACCTCGAGCGTCGTCGCCGCGTCCGACACGCGCTCGAGCCGCAGCCAGCCGCCGCTCGCGCCCGCCGGGCGCGTCAGATCGTCTCGGTGAGCGGGCTCTCGGCGATGCCGTGCCGGAACGCGGCCCGGGCGGCCTCGGTTCGGTTCGTCACGCCGAGCTTGCCGTAGATGTTGGTCAGGTGGAACTTGACCGTCTTCTCGGTCACCCACAGCTCCTTCGCGATGGCGCCGTTCGAAGCCCCGCGCGCGACCGCGCGCAGGACGACGAGCTCGCGCTCGGTGAGCCCCAGGTCGGCGTCCCGGGTGGGCTCGGGCATGCCGAGCGCGTGGTAGACGGTCTGCTCCATCGCCTGGCGGATCGCCGGGGCGAGGTCGCTCGGGTTGACGCTCTTCACGATGTAGCCCGAGGCGCCCCGGTTCAGCGCCGCAGCGATGTGCTCCTTGTCGGCGTAGATCGAGAGCACGATCACCTTGACCTCCGGGAAGCGCTTGCGGATCAGCTCGGTGAGGGTCAGCCCGTCGATCCCGGCCATGCGGATGTCGAGGAGGACGACGTTCGGCCGCAGGCGATTCACGAGCGGCAGGACCTGGGTGCCGTGGACGGCCTCGCCGACGATCTCGAGGTCCTCGGCGTCCTCGAGTGCGCGCCGGACCCCGTCGAGCACCAGGCGGTGGTCGTCTGCCAGGAGGACCCTGGTTCTCATCGCATCACCCTTCCGCGCGGCTTGGACGAGGGTGGCGTCGCGCGCGCCGCATACGCTCGACGACGATCGAGCGGCCGTCGGCGGAGCCCGAGCCTGAAGCGGAGGCGACGCAGCGGCGCGGCCAGCTCCGTGCTCCTCGACGCCGCCGTGGGCTTCTGTCAACTGATCGGTCTTATGCAGTCAGCTCATTGCGACAACCGTTACAGTCTCCGCCAGGTGCCGCAATCCCCCCTTTGGGGGGTCAGCCGCGCACCGCCGCGCCGGCAGCAGGGGGAGGGACGGTCGCCTGTCCCCTCCTCTGCGCTGGCAGGCACCAGCAAGACGACTCCGTACAGCTGGGGCCAGGCAGTCCCCGTTCGAGGCCGCAACAGCAGAGGCGCCTGCCGGAGTCGAACCGGCGTACCGGGTTTTGCAGACCCGTGCCTAACCACTCGGCCAAGGCGCCGCGCCACGTGCATGGTATCGGCGCCGACGCGAGCACCTCGTCGAGGAAGGCCACGGCACGCTCGAACGCGCCGTCGGCCGTGAACGAGAACGGCCACGCCTGCCGCAGCTCGACGAGCGCCCGCAGCCCCGGCACGCCGGCCGGCTCAGGCGGCGACGCCGGAGAGCTCCGGGATGATCTCGTCGCCGTAGGCCCGCAGCGTCTGCTCCTGTCCGTGGGTCATGAGGTAGATGTTGAACTGGTCGACGCCGATCGCCTCGAGCTCGCGCAGCTTCGCCTTCGCCTGCTCGGGGGTGCCGAGCACGCAGAAGCGGTCGCAGATCTCGTCGGTGACGAACTCCCCGTGCTTCGCGCCGACGCGCGAGTGCTCGTCGTAGTCGTAGAACTTGCGCGCCTGCACGTAGTCGGTGAGCGCCCGCGGCACGGCGCTCCCGTCGGCGCCGTAGCGCTCGATCAGGTCCATGACGTGGTTCGAGACCATCGCCGGGAACCAGCGCACCTGGTCGCGGGCGTCCGCAAGGTCGTCGGAGATGTGGCTCGGCGCCCCGACGATGCAGCGGAGCTTCGACGGGTCGCGTCCCGCCTCGGCCGCCGCGTTGCGCGCGGTGTCCATGATCCACTGGATGATCTCCGGGTCGGCGAGCTGGATGATCACGCCGTCGCCGACGCGACCGGCGACCCCGAGCGCCCTCGGCCCGTAGCCGGCCACCCACATCGGGATCTCAGGCAGCTCCGGGCGCACCCACTTGAGCTGGAGCGTCCTGTCGTTCCAGCTCACCTCGCGCCCGTTCATGAAGTCGCGGATCATCGCGCACGCGCGCTCGAACTCCGCCACCTTCATCGGCTGGCGGCCGATGTAGCGGACGGCGGAGTCGCCCCGGCCGATGCCCATCACCATCCTGCCGTTGGAGAGGTCGTGCAGCGTCGCGTACGCGCTGGCGAGCACCGTCGGCTCCCGCGTCGCCGGGTTGGTGACGAAGTGCCCGAGCTTGATGCGCGAGGTCTCGCGCGCCGCGACGGCGAGCATCGGGATCGACTCCTGCCACAGCACATGGGAGTCGTACGTCCACGCGTAGCCGAAGCCGTGCCGCTCGGCGAGCTGGATCAGCTCGAGCCAGCGCGAAAACGGCGGATCAGGCAGAACGGTGACACCGAACTCCATCGAGCCCCTCCTCGGTCGCGGACGCGCAGAGCCTAGCGCGGCGTGGCGAGCGCGGCCAACGCGGCGAGACCGCCGAGCGCGACGAAGCCGATCCGCCCGTCGCCGGGGAGCGAGAAGGTCAGGCCGACGAGCGGCGTCCCCGCCACGATCGCGAGCGAGGCCCAGGCGTTGACGAAGCCGACCGCCGCGCCGGGGGCGTCGGGTCGCGCGGCGGCCGCGCCGGTGAAGGCCATCGGGAACGGGATCCCCGCGGCGAGACCGACGATCGCGGCCGCGGCGACGAGCGCCGCGAGCGGCAGCGGGAGCGCGAGGGCGATCGCGCCCGCGCCGCCGAGGACGAGGCTCGCCGCGACCCAGCGCGAGGCGTCTTCCCGTCGCAGCAGCAGGCCGCCTCCGGCGCGCGTGAGGAACCCGAGCAGGAGCGTCAGCGAGCCGGCCGCGGCGGCGACGCCCTTGGGCTGCCCGTGGCGCTCGAGCAGCGTCACGACCCAGTTCCCGACGATCACGCTGAAGCCGAACGAGGCGGTGTGGATCGCCGCGAGCCGGTGCAGGCGGCGGTCGCGAAGGAGCCCCGCGTCGAGATGCTCGCCGGCGTGACGGACGGTCCGCGGCGCCGGCGGGGCGAGCGCGAGCGCGACGGCGCACACGAGCGCGACCGCGATCGCGCTCAGGTAGGGAGCGCGAAAGCCGGTCCAGGTCGCGAAGCCGGGCACGAGCGCGAGCGCGAGGCCCGGGGCGAGCACCGAGCCGCCACCGTAGAGCCCTTGGAGGAAGGGCCCGCCGCCGCGGGCGCGGATGTAGTCGCTGCCGCCGACGAAGCCGAAGCCGGTGCCGAGCCCGACGATCGCGCGGCCGGCAAAGCCGAGCGCCGGGTGCGGTGCCGGGAGCGAGATCGCGTTGCCGGCGGCGATCAGGCCGAGACCGACGAGCGCGCTCGTCCGCGCTCCGAAGCGGTCGGCGGCGCGACCGCCGGGGACCTGCATCAGCATGTGGAGCACGAACTGGACGGTGACGAAGAGGCCGATCGTCGCCAGCCCGACGTCGTAGGCGCGGCTGAGCCGCGTCGCGATCGCCCCGAGCGCAGCGATGTTCCAGCCGACCGCGATGCCGACCCCGAGCCCGCCCACGGCCGCGCGTATCCCGATGCCTCCCGCCCGCGCCACGCCGCCAGCCTACGCGTACGCGCGTCGCGACGGTTCCGTGACGCTCTCGCGCGGGTGTCCGACACCTGCGGTCAGCAACGGGGTCGCAACGGGGTCAGACCCGGGTCTGACCCCCTGTAGGGGAGTGGTGACGGTGGCGCCGCGAAGGCGCGACTGTTCTGTGACGGTCCGGGATGGGGCATCGAGCAAACCGCATGGTCATGCGATGGGCGGAGGTGGCGCCGTGGCCGCGGGCGGCCCGGGAAGGCGTCCTGGGAGCGCCGCTGCCGGTTACGAGAGCGTGACGGCTCTCCTACCGCTCGCTCGCGGAAGTCCGAGACCCGCGGAACGGTGCTCAGACACCGCACCACGACCCGAGCCGCCGGGCCCCAGCCCCGCCCGCCGGGGGCGCTCAGGCGGCGAAAGCGCGGAGCGCCTTCGTCGCCAGCCGGTCGAGAGCCTGCACGGCGAGCTCGAGGTGCTCCTCGCGCGTGTCCTCGAGCTTCGTGTGCGAGAGGCCGCGCAACGACTGCACGAACAGCATCACCGTGGGCACGCCGGCCCTGGCGACCTCGGCCGCGTCGTGCAGGGGGCCGCTCGGCAGGCGGTGCGAGGTGCCGCACACCTCGCGGATCGACTCGTCGGCGAGCTCGATCAGCCGCTCGTCGAAGAGGATCGGCTCGATCGACCAGATCCGCTCCCACTCGACCTCGAGGCTCTCCTCGCGGGCGAAGCGCTCGCTCGCCTCCTTCGCGAGCGCGAGCAGGCGGGCGAGCGAGGCCGCGTCGAGGTGACGCTGGTCGAGGAGCTGCTCGGCGGTCTCCACCACCGAGGTGACGATCCCGGGCTTGCAGACCACCCCGCCCGAGGTGCAGACCGCGCCGCCGCCGACCTCCGCGGCGATCGCGCGGATCTCGAGCGCGAGCTTCGCGGCGCCGGCGAGCGCGTCCCGCCGCTTGTCCATCGGAGTGGAGCCCGCGTGCGCCGCCTGGCCGCGCCAGGTGATCTGGTGGCGCTCGACGCCGAAGGTGCCCAGCACGACGCCGAGCGGCAGGTCGAGCGACTCGAGCACCGGCCCCTGCTCGATGTGCAGCTCGAGGTAGGCGGCGGCGTTCTCGAGCTGCCGGCGCGCCTCGAGCGCCCGGTCGAGCTCGACGCCGTGCTCGCGGAGCGCGTCGGGCAGCGCGATCCCGTTCGCGTCGCGCCGCTGCCGCAGTTCGTCCTGGTCGGCCATCGACCCGGCCGCCGCCGAGGAGCCGAACAGCGAGCGGCCGAAGCGCGCGCCCTCCTCGTCCGCCCAGTCGACCAGGCGGACGGTGAGCGGCGGCGTCCCCTCCTCCGCGATCCGGCGCAGCACCTCGACGCCCGCGAGCACGTTCAGGCAGCCGTCGAGCCAGCCGCCGTTCGGGACGGAGTCCATGTGACCGCCGATCAAGAGCGCCCTCTCCGAGGCGCCGCGCAGCGTGAACCACTGGTTGCCGGCCTCGTCGATCTCGTGCTCCGCCCCGGTGGGCGCGACCTTCTCGCGCAGCCAGCTCCGCGCCCGCTCCCACGTCTCCGTCCAGGCGACGCGCTGGGCGCCGTTCTCGTCGCCGGTGAGCTCCCGCAGCTCCTTCAGCTCGGCAACGGTCCGGGAAGGGTCGAGCGCCATCGCGCGCGATCCTACAATGCGTCCGCGACCCTCGGCGCAGGCGCCCGACGAGCCGTCGCCACGTCCGCAGTCGTGATAAGAACCGACCGTGGCCGATGTTGGCGTCGCAAGGCCTCTTCCCCGCCGGCGGGCGGCCCAGCCGGCGGCCGCGCTCGGCGCGCTCGGCCGTGTCGCGGTCGTCGTCGTGGTGCTCGCCGCTCTCGTCGGGCTCTGGGAGCTCTACCGGTGGGTGTGGACGAGCGCCGGCTGGACGTGGCCGTTCCGGGTCGACGACACCTCGATGCCGCACGTCTGGAGAATCGCGAAGGCGTTCGCCGAGCCCGCGCAGGTGAACCAGCCGGCACTGATCACCGTGCTTCTGCACAAGACGCTCTTCACGGCGAAGGAGGCGGCGGCGGGCTTCGGGCTCGGCGCGGTCGTCGGCTTCGCGCTCGGCGTCGTGCTCGTCCACTCGCGTCTGCTCCAGCGCGGTTTCCTGCCCTACATCGTCGGCAGCCAGACGATTCCGATCCTCGCGATCGCGCCGATGGTCGTCGTCTGGGTGAATCCGAAGCTGCCCGGCTCGCTCCAGGGCTGGGGCGCCGTCGCCGTCATCGCCGCCTACCTGACCTTCTTCCCGGTCGCGATCAACACGCTGCGCGGGCTCCAGTCCGCCGACCCACGCGCCCTCGAGCTGATGCGGACGTACGCCGCGAGCCGCTGGACCGTGCTGTGGAAGCTTCGCGTCCCCTCTTCGCTGCCCTACGTGTTCTCGGCGCTGCGCCTCGCGGCGACCGCGAGCGTCGTCGGCGCGATCATCGGCGAGCTTCCCTCCGGCATCCAGAGCGGCCTCGGCGGCGCGATCCTCAACTTCAACCAGTACTACTCGCTCGAGCCGCAGGAGCTGTGGGCGACGAACGTCGTGGCGGCCGCGCTCGGGATCGTCTTCTTCGTCATCGTCGTCGCCGCCGAGAAGATCGTCGTCCGTCGAGCACCGGAGAACGTCGCATGAGCGAAGCCGCCGTCCCCGCGGTCGTCCGCATCGAGAAGGTCACGAAGACCTTCGCGCAGGGGAACGTCACCGCCCTCCAGGACATCGACCTCGAGCTCGCCCCCGGAGAGTTCGTCTCGCTGATCGGCCCCTCGGGCTGCGGCAAGTCGACGCTTCTGCGCGTGATCGGCGACCTCGTCGAGCCGACGTCCGGAACCGTGACCGTGAACGGCAAGAGCGCCCGCCAGGCGCGCAACGACGGCGACTACGGGATCGTCTTCCAGGACGCGGTGCTCTTCGAATGGCGCACCGTGGCGAAGAACATCGCGCTCCCGCTGGAGATGCTCGGCTGGGACCGGGCGCGGCGCCGCCAGCGCGTCGAGGAGATGCTCGACCTCGTCGAGCTGTCCGCGTTCGCGAACCACCACCCGTGGCAGCTCTCGGGCGGCATGCAGCAGCGGGTCGCGATCGCGCGGGCGCTCGCCTTCGAGCCGGCGCTGCTCCTGATGGACGAGCCGTTCGGCGCGCTCGACGAGATGACGCGCGAGCGGTTGAACCTCGAGCTGCTCTCGATCTGGGAGAAGGCAGGCTCCACCGTCGTCTTCGTCACCCACTCGATCTCCGAGGCCGTGTTCCTCTCCACTCGCGTGGTCGTGATGAGCCCGCGACCCGGGCGGATCGCGGGCGTCGTCGAGATCGACCTGCCCTATCCGCGCACCGTGGAGACGCGCGAGGAGCCGCGCTTCTTCGAGCTCGTGACCGAGGTACGCGAGCTGTTGCGCAAGCGCGGCGAGCACCTGCTGCCCGAGGAAGAGCAACTGCTGGAGGACGCGAGCTGAGCGGAATCGTGACCTCCGAGACCGGTCCCTCCCTCGGCGGCAGGGCGGCCCGCCAGGCGGGCGAGTGGGTGCCCGCGCTCGTCGTGTTCGTGCTCGTGATCGCCGCCTGGCAGGGGGCGATCACGGCGTTCTCGATCAAGCAGTTCCTGCTGCCCGCCCCCGGCGACATCGTCCGCTCCTGCTGGACCGACCGACACTCGCTCTGGCCGGCGGGCTGGTACACGTTCAAGGAAGCGCTCGGCGGCTTCGCGATCGGCTCCGCCCTCGGCGTGCTGGGCGCGACGGTGATCGGGCGCTTCCGCTCGCTCGGCTCCGCGCTGATGCCGGTGTTCATCGCCGCCAACGCCGTCCCGATCATCGCGTTCGCGCCGATCGCGAACGTCTGGTTCAACCCGCTCTCGCCGCACTCGAAGATGGCGATCGCCGCCGTGCTCTGCTTCCTGCCCGTGCTCGTCAACACGCTGCGCGGGCTGCAGAGCGCGAGCCCGCGCCAGATCGAGCTGATGCGCTCCTACGCGGCGAGCGAGATCGAGATCTGGCGGCGCGTGCGCGTCCCGACCGCGCTGCCGTTCCTGTTCACGGCGCTCAAGGTGGCGAGCGTCCTCTCGATGATCGGCGCCGTCGTCGGCGAGTACTTCGGCGGCTCCTTCAACGCGCTCGGCGTGCTGATCCGCTCCGACGCGCAGATCCTCAACTTCGAGCGCGCGTGGGCGGGGATCCTCGTCGCCTCGGTGCTCGGAGTCGCGCTCTACGCCGCCGTCGTTCTGGCGGAGCGCCTCGTCGTCCGCTGGTCGCCGGAGCGGCGAGTCTCGTAATCGTGCGCGCGGCGCGCTAAGAATCGCCCAGGACGTCAGTTGGAAGTACGGAGCGAAAGGGGTTGCGAATGAGGAAGCGGTGGCTGATGGTTGCCCTGCTGGCGGCGGCCGCGCTCGTCGCGGTCGGGGCCGGCTCCGCGTCGAAGGCGGCGGCCTCGCCGCGGGCGGCGACGCTGACGAAGGTGACGCTGCAGCTCAAGTGGGTGCCGCAGGCGCAGTTCGCCGGCTACTACGCGGCGCTCGACCTGGGCTTCTACCGCAAGGCGGGTCTCGACGTCACCATCAAGCCGGGCGGGCCGGACATCATCCCGGAGCAGGTCGTCGCCTCGGGGACGGCGCAGTTCGGCATCGACTGGCTGCCGAGCCTGCTCGCCTCGCGCGAGAAGGGCGCCGATCTCGTCAACATCGCGCAGGTGTTCGCGCGCTCGGGCATGACGGAGATCACGTGGAAGAGCTCCGGCATCGACTCGATCGCGAAGATGAGGGGCAAGAAGGTCGGGAACTGGCTCGGCGGCAACCAGTACGAGCTCTTCGCCGCGCTCGTCAAGAACGGCATGGACCCCGAGCACAACAAGGGCGTCCAGATCGTCCAGCAGCCGTTCGACATGAACCTGTTCTTGAACCACCAGATCGACGCCGCCTCGGCGATGACCTACAACGAGCTGGCGCAGGTGCTCGAGTCGAAGAACCCGAAGACGGGGAAGCTCTACACGCTCGATGACCTGAACGTCATCAAGATGCAGGACGTCGGCACGGGCATGCTCGAGGACGGGATCTTCGCGACGGCCTCGTGGCTGAAGAGCAAGGCGAACCAGGCGACCGCGGTGAAGTTCATCGGCGCGTCGCTCGCCGGCTGGATCTGGTGCCGCGACCACGTGGCCCAGTGCGTCCAGTTCACGCTCAAGGCGGGCCCGACCCTGCCGAAGGGGCACCAGACCTGGATGATGAACGAGATCAACAAGCTGATCTGGCCGAACACGACCGGCATCGGGATCATGAACGCGGCCGACTTCAACCGGACGGCGAAGATCTCGCAGCAGTTCGGGGTGATCAAGCGCAAGCCGTCGGGCGCCTACCGGACCGACCTCGCGCGCAAGGCGGTCGCACAGTTGAAGGCGCGGGGCCTCGACGTCTACGGCAAGCGGTACAAGCCGATCACGGTGAAGCTCACCGAAGGCGGCAAGTAGGACGCACAATCAGGCGCGGGCTCTCCCCGGAGGGCCCGCGCCTCGAGCACCGGGAGGAGAGATGTCGCTTCTCATTCGCGGGGGTCGCGTGATCACGGCGGCGGACGACGTGGTCGCGGACGTGTACATCGAGGACGAGACGGTCACGCTGATCGGCCGCTCGCTCGACGTGCAGGCGGAGCGCGTGATCGACGCGACGGGCAAGTACGTCCTCCCGGGATGCATCGACCCGCACACGCACCTCGACATGCCGTTCGGCGGAACGGTGACGATCGACGACTTCGAGTCGGGTCAGATCTCGGCCGCCTTCGGCGGCACCACCTGCCACGTCGACTTCTGCATCCAGGGGCGGGGGCAGACGTTCGCGCAGGCGCTCGAGACCTGGCACGCGAAGGCGAACGGGAAGACGCTGATCGACTACGGCTTCCACATCGCCGTCACCGACCTGCGCGAGGGCGGGTCGCTGGAGGAGCTGGCGACGCTGCCCGACCAGGGCGTCACCTCGTACAAGCTCTTCATGGCGTACAAGGGTGCGCTGATGGTGGACGACGAGACGCTCTTCCGGGCGATGGAGGTCGCCGCCCGAAGCGGCGCGCTCGCGATGGTGCACGCCGAGAACGGCGACGCGATCGACGTGCTCGTCCAGCAGGCGCTCGCGGCCGGCAACACGGCGCCGCAGTTCCACGCGCTCACCCGCCCACCCGAGCTCGAGGGCGAGGCGACCAACCGCGCCATCCAGCTCGCCCACGTGGCGGGCTGCCCGCTCTACGTCGTCCACGTCACGTGCAAGGAGGCGGTTGACCCGATCCAGCGGGCGCGCGAGCAGGGCTGGCAGGTCTTCGGCGAGACGTGCACCCAGTACTTCTTCATCGACTCCACGTTCCTCGAGCGACCGAACTTCGAGGGCGCCAAGTACGTCTACTCGCCGCCGGCGCGCGACGCCTCCAACCACGACGTGCTGTGGAACGCGGTCCGCACCGACGCGCTCTCGGCGATCTCGACCGACCACTGCTCGTTCCTGTGGGACGGCCAGAAGACGCTCGGCCGCGACGACTTCACGAAGATCCCCAACGGCGGGCCCGGCCTCGAGGATCGGCTGAAGATGATCCACCACTTCGGCGTCGGGCAGGGGCGGATCACGCTCAACCGCATGGTCGACTTGCTCGCGACGACGCCGGCGAAGCTCTTTGGCCTCTACCCGCGCAAGGGCACGATCGCGGTCGGCTCCGACGCGGACATCGTGATCTTCGACCCGGCGAAGCGGGAGACGATCAGCGCAGCCTCCCACCACTCGCGCTGCGACTACAACCTGTACGAGGGCACCGAGGTCGTGGGCGCGCCCGAGGTCGTGCTGCTGCGCGGGCGCGTGCTCGTCGAGAACGGCGAGCTCGTGGCGTCGCCGGGCGTCGGTCGGTTCGTCCGCCGCGCCCGCTTCGGCGAGCAGCTCGCGCCGACAGGCGCGACGGTCAGCGGCTGAGCCACGCGGGCGGGGAGCCCGGGCGGGCACGTCCTCTCCGGCCATGTCCCGCGACCTCGTCGGGGGACGTGTCCGCTCGAGACGTGTCGGGCCGCGCCCGCGGGCGTCTTTACGCAGCCCAAACACGCCTTCGGTAGCCTCGCGGAGGTCGTGGGGGTCACGATCGCAGCTCGTGGCGGCCGCATCGCGTTGCTCGCCGCCGTCGGGGCGGCGCTCGTCGCCGCCACCGCGCCGGGCCACGCCTCGGCGGCGACGGCCCGCGCGAAGGGCGTCGACGTCTCGCACTGGAACGGCGAGATCGACTGGATCCGGGTAGCCGGCGACGGCTACCGCTTCGTCTTCGGGAAGGCGACCGAAGGCGTCACGCTCGTCGACCCGACGTACTCCATCAACCGGGCCGGCACCGAGGGCCTCGGGATGCGCTTCGGCGCCTACCACTTCGCCCGGCCGAGCGGGACGACGGACGCGGAGGCGACGGCCAGCGCGATCCAGCAGGCCGACCACTTCGTCGACGTGGCGGAGCCGCATCCCGGCGAGCTCCCGCCCGTGCTCGACCTCGAGGTGAAGGGCGGTCTCGGCCCGGCGCGCCTCGAGCTCTGGGCCCGCGCCTGGCTCGACGAGGTGTACGCCCGCACCGGCGTCCGGGGCGTGATCTACGCCTCGCCGAACTTCTGGAAGACCGCCCTCGGCGACTCCCCCGACTTCGCCGCCGCCGGACACCTGCTCTGGGTCGCGCACTGGACGAAGAATCCCGCGCCGCTCGTTCCCGCGGCGAACTGGGGCGGTCTCGGCTGGACGTTCTGGCAGTGGACGAACTGCTCGACCGTCCCCGGCTTCGCCCACTGCTCCGACGGCGACCGCATGAACGGCCCGGATCCCGCGACCGTGGCGATCGGGCCCTACCCCAAGGGCGTCCCGGCGGCGAGCGGCCCGCCGAGCGTCGTCGGCGCGCCGCAGGCGGGAAGGGTGCTCGCGGCGGTCCCCGGCACCTGGTCCGGCGGCAAGCCCGTCCGCTTCACCTACCAGTGGCAGCGTTGCGACGCCGCTGGCGGCTCCTGCCAGCCGGTGAGCGGCGCGATCGCCGAGAAGTACACACCGAGCGCCGCGGACGTCGGTCACTCGCTCGTCGTCGTCGTCACCGCGACGAGCGCGCAGGGCTCGGCGAGCGCCTCCTCCGCCCCGACCGCCGCGGTCGCCGCCGCGGGCGCGAAGCCCGGCGCGCGGCCGGCCGCGCTGACGCCGCCGCAGGTGACCGGGCTCGCGCAGGTCGGGCAGGTGCTGACGGCGCAGGTGGGGACGTGGAGCGGCTCGCCGAGCTCGTTCACCTACCAGTGGCGGCGCTGCGACGCGGCGGGCGGCGCCTGCGTGGCGATCGCGGGCGCGACGGGCTCGACGTACGTCCCGACGCCCGACGACATCGGCTCCACGCTCTCCGCCGTCGTCACCGCCACCGGCAGCGGCGGCTCCACCGCCGCCACGACGGCCCCGACCGCCGCGGTCGTGGCCGCGCCCGTGCCCGCGGCGGTGCAGGGCTCGGAGACGGCGCAGCCGGGCGTGGCGGGCAACGTGCAGACGGTGGACGGCCGCGCGAGCGTCACGTGGCAGCCGGGCGCCGTCCCCGACGGCCTCACCGTCGTGCTCGCCCCGTTCACGGGCACGCTCTCGATCGCCGGCACCGAGGTCGCGCTCGGCGTCGAGGGCCTCGGGGCCTCCGGCTTCCCGTGGCCGGTCGACATCGCGTACGCGGCGCCTCCGCCCGCCGGCACCGTCCTCGGCTACTCGACCGACGGGACGATCTACGCCGCCGTCCCCGCGCTGCCCGGGCCGTCGCTTCCGGCCGGGAAGATCATCGGCTCCTACACGGCGGGAGGCCTCCTGCACGTGCTCACGCGCCGCCCCGTCCGCCTCGCGCTGTTCCAGAAGGGGCAGTGGGGCGACCCGAGCCGCTCCTCGGTGCGCGGCCCGAGCCTCGTCCGGCACAGCCCGGTGCGCGTGCTCCGTCGCGCGGACGGATCCGTGCTCGTGCTGTCGAGCCTGTCCTCGGCGTCGCAGGTGCGACTCGCGGCGAGCGTGCTCGCCGGCGGGGGCGCGCGGATCGCGATCCTCGGCAAAGGGAGCCGCCTCGGCCCGTGGCTGAAGCCGGGCACCGCGGCCAAGACGGCGCGCACGGAGCTCGACAAGGCCGGCGGGATCCCCGTGCGGCTGCGACTGAACGGCCGCTCCCTGCGCCACGGCGCCCGCTACCGCGTCCAGGTCGCGGCGGTCGACCCGTGGGGCCGCACCGACGCGATCGTCCTTTCCTTCCGCGCCCCGTGACCGCCGGGGTCCGACCCGGGCGAGACCCGGATCGGACCCCGTCAGCGGAGCGTCGCGCGCTCGGCGCTACACCGTCGTCGGCGCCTGCGTCGGCTGCGACTCCCTTCCGAGCAGCGGACGCAGCAGGTAGTAGAGGATCGCGGCCACGCCGAAGCCGGTCAGCCACGAGATGTCGACGTTGTGGGTGGCCTTCGCGATCGGCCCCTGCAGGAAGCCGACGAGGCCGTAGCCCCACGCCCACCCGGCGACGACGCCGGCGAGCATCCCGATCACCGCCGCCCAGTTGACGTCGCCGTAGATCGACGACGCGGGTGCCGCGTAGAGCGCGTCCACGTCGATCTTGCCGCGCCGGAAGACGATGTAGTCGACGAACATCACGCCGGCCCACGCGGAGATCCAGAGCACGACGGAGGCGAGCCACTGGTCGAACCGCTTCGCCCAGCTCTCCGACTCGATGAACCAGACGAGCGCCCCGGTGCCGACGATCGAGACGACGACGCTCACCTTCCAGCGAGCCGCCTTCACGTCGAGCGAGAGCGCGGCGAGCGTCGCCGAGTACAGGTTGAGGATGTTCGTCGCCACCGGGCCGTGCATGACGAGGAAGAGGATCGGCACCGACGCCGCCCCGAACGCAGCCGAGACGAGGTCGGCGGGATCCGCGTCCGTCCCCGAGCTCGCGATCGAGGCTCCGAGGAAGCCGAGCCACACCGTGGGGATGAGGATCGCCGACCACGTCGTCCAGAACACCTTCCGGTCGGGCGTCCCCGGCTCGATGAAGCGGGTGTAGTCCGACGACCACGTGAGCCACGTGATCCCCCAGCCGACGCCGATCGCGGTCAGGAGCTGCGTAATCGCCGTCACCTTGTCGGCGCCGTGCGCGGTCGAGTGCGTCCAGACGACGTCCACCTTCGTCCAGGCGAGCCCGCTCATTGCGAGCACGATCAGCCCGGCGAGCGGCACCGTGACCTTCTCGAAGGCCTGGATGAGGTAGAAGCCGACGATCGCGATCACGACCTGCACCGCCATGATCCCGATCCCGACGGCGTACTTCGTGCCCGTGCCTGGGTGGTCGTAGCCCATGTGCTTGAAGATCCCGAGCACGAGGTCGAGCACCACCCACGTGTTGACCCCCAGCCAGCCCATCGTCATCAGCAGCTGGGCGGCGGCGGGCAGGTAGGCGCCGCGCCGGCCGAACGCGGCGCGCGAGAGCACCATCTGGTTGACGCCGGTGCGGTGGCCCATCACGCAGAAGAGACCGAAGAACGCGCAGCCGACGACGTTGCCGACGACGAGCACGACGATCGTCTCCACGAGGCTGAGCCCGAGCACGATGCCGAGCGCCCCGAGCACCCAGTTGATCGGGGCGATGTTCGCCCCCGCCCAGATCCAGAACTGCTGCCACGGCGTCGACGTGCGATCCTCCGCCCGGATCGGCGCGATGCCGTGCTCGTCGAGCTGGACGGCCTCCGCCAGCTCGCGGGCTCCCTGTTCCATACGCTTCCCTCCCTGTCGCAGCGAGGAGTTGCGCCGATTGTGCGCGTCGGCGCGGACGGTGTCGAGGGTGCTACGGCCGCTCGGGATACACGGCCGGGTCGACCGCGACGGGCGCGAGCGCCCGCCGCTCGGTGTCCGCGTCTGCGCGGGCTCTCCGCGCCACGTCGCGGCAGCGGCGGAACGCGACGTCGCCGGCGGCGAGCGCGTGCTCGATCAGCCGCCGGAGCACCTCGACGCGGTGCGGCCGCCCGGAGAGGAAGGGATGGCAGGTGAGGACGAACAGGCAGTCGTAGCGGCGCATCGCGTCCAGCTCGCTCGTCCACAGGTCGAGCACCTTGGCGGGCGACTCGATCGGGGAGCGGAACGGCGGGTCGGGGAGGTACGCGTACTGCTCCCAGTCGTCGAGCGCCCAGTGCACGGGGAGCTCGACGATCTCCCCCGCGCCCGTGTCGAGCAGGTACGGCCTGTCCGCGTCCATCAGCGACGAGTCGTAGAGGAGCCCGTGCTCGGCGACGATCTGCGGCGTGCGCCAGCCGGGCTCCCAGCTCGGGCAGCGGAACCCCTCCACCTCGGCGCCGAGGCGGCGGAGCGTCTCCAGGGCGCGCGCGAAGTCGGCCCGCTCCTCCTCCTCGCTCTGGGCGAGCGGGGAGCGGTGGGCGTACGAGTGGTGGCCGACCTCGTGGCCGGCGGCGAGGATCGCCTCGACCGTCTGCGGGTAGCGGTCGGCGGTGAAGCCGGGCACGAAGAACGTCGCCGGCAGGTGGTACTCGCGCAGCAGGTCGAGGATGCGCGGCACGCCGACGAGCGGGCCGTACGCCTGGTGCGACATGACGCCGAGGTTGCGCGCGTGGCGAGCGCCCTCCGCGAGGACGGGCGACTCGGCGTCGACGTCGAAGGTGAGGCAGGCCTCGATCACGGCGCACCGCCGAGCGCCCGCAGGCCGAGCAGCTCGTAGGCGACGTTCGCCGCCGCGAGCGCCGTCTGCATCCCCGGCCCGTCGTAGGGCGGCGACACCTCGACCACGTCCGCGCCCGCGAGCGCGATCCCGCGCAGCGCCCGCAGGAAGGCGAGCGCCTCGGCGGTCGAGAGGCCGCCCACCTCCGGCGTTCCCGTCCCGGGCGCGAACGCCGGGTCGAGCACGTCGACGTCGAACGAGCAGAAGACGGGCCGCCCCGCCGCCTTCCCCAGCACGAGCTCGCCGTAGCCCGAGGGCCCGAGCGCGCGCAGCTCGTCGGTGGAGAGGACGGTGAAGCCGAGCTCGCGGGCGGCCTCGAGGTCCCCGGCGCCGTACAGCGAGCCGCGCATCCCGGCCTGGACCGACCGCTGCGGGTCGAGGAGCCCCTCCTCGAGCGCCCGCTTGAACGTCGTCCCGTGGAAGTAGCGCTGCCCGAAGTACTCCTCCCAGGTGTCGCCGTGCGCGTCGAGCTGGACGAGGGCGAGCGGCCCGTACCGGCGGGCGAGCGCGCGCAGCTCGGCGAGCGTGATCGCGTGGTCGCCGCCGAGCGCGAGCGGGAAGATGCCCGCCTCGACGATCGGCGCGAGCGCCTCCTCCACCTGGCGGTACGTGCGCTCGGTGTCGCCGGGGGACACGGGCAGGTCGCCGTAGTCGACGATCGAGAGCGCCTCGACGACGTTCACGCCGAGGCCGGGGTTGTACGGCCGGATCAGCGCCGAGGCGGAGCGAATCGCCTCCGGCCCGAAGCGCGGCCCCGTGCGGTAGCTCGTGGCGGTGTCGAACGGGATCCCGTAGACGACGGCGTCCACGCCCGTAAGCTCGGTGACGTGCGGCGCGCGCATGAAGGTGCGGATGCCCGCGAAGCGCGGGATCACCTGGGCGTCGAGGGGCCTGTACGGCGGTCCGGTCACGTTCGTAGACTCGCACACGTGAGCCGGCTGATCGTGCGCAACGCGCGCCTCCTCGACGGGCGACTCGTCGACCTCGTCGCCGAGGACGGGCGCTGGACGCGGATCGGCGAGCGCCTCGACGCGGACGCGCCGGCCGAGCTCGACGCGGACGGGCGGCTCGTCACGCCGCCGCTCGTCGACTGCCACCTCCACCTCGACGCGTCACTCACGGCGGGGCGGCCGCGCTGGAACGAGTCCGGCACCCTGCTCGAGGGGATCCAGGTCTGGGGCGAGCTGAAGCCGAGCCTCACCGAGCAGGACGTGTTCGAGCGCGCCTACGAGGTTGTCCGCTGGTCGGTCGCGCAGGGGACGCTCTTCATCCGCGCCCACGCCGACGTGTCCGGCGAGAACGAGGCGATGGTGCGCGGGCTGCTGCGGCTGCGGGACGAGGTCGCCGACCTCTGCACGATCCAGGTGACTGCGTTCCCGCAGGACGGGATCTTCGCTCGCGACGGCGACGAGGAGCGGCTCGAGAACGCGATCCGGCTCGGCGTCGACTGCGTCGGCGGCATCCCACACTACGAGCCGACCGCGGAGCTCGGGCTGCGCGAGGTGCATCGCGTCTTCGAGCTCGCGCGGCGCTACTCGCGCCGGATCGACGTGCACTGCGACGAGACGGACGACCCGAGCTCGCGCTTCCTCGAGGTGATGGCGGACGACACGGTCAAGCACGGGCTCGGCGGTCGCGTGACGGCGTCGCACTGCACGGCGATGGGCTCCTACGAGCCGTACTACTCCTCGAAGCTGCACGGGTTCCTGCGCCGCGCCGGGATCAACATCGTCGTCAACCCGTTCGCGAACTCGCTCATCCAGGGGCGGCTCGACGTCTATCCGAAGCGGCGCGGCTTCGCGCAGCTCAAGGAGCTGCTCGCGGCCGGCGTCAACGTCTCGCTCGGCAACGACGTGATCATGGACCCCTGGTACCTCATGGGCCGCGCCGACATGGTCGAGGCGGCGTCGCTCGCCCTCCACTTCACGTACATGAGCGGGCTGGAGGAGATCCCGGAGATGTTGCGCTGCGCGACCGAGCGCGGGGCGCGCACCCTCGGCGTCGAGGACGAGTACGGGATCGAGGAGGGCAAGCCGGCGGACCTCGTCGTCTACGAGGCGCCGAGCGCGCTCGAGGTGATGCGGCTGCACGCGCCGCGGCGGTGGGTGATCCGGCGCGGGCGCGTCGTCGCGGAGACGACGCCCGCGCGGACGACGCTGCTCGGCGAGCCGGTGACCTTCGCACCGACGCCTCGTCCCTAGCGGCCATGTCCGGTACCTGGTACCGGACATGGCCGAACGAGACGGTAGGGCCTACCGGCCGGGTGGCGCTACGGACGCGTCAGCGCGTCTGCGGAAAGCCGAGATCGACCTTCGAGGTGGCCGGGTCGGGCCAGCGGGAGGTGACGACCTTGCCGCGGGTGTAGAAGTCGATCCCCTCCGGCCCGTAGATGTGGCGGTCGCCGAAGAGCGACGCCTTCCAGCCGCCGAACGAGTAGTAGGCGACCGGCACGGGGATCGGGACGTTGATCCCGACCATGCCCGCCTGCACCTCGAACTGGAAGCGTCGGGCGACGCCGCCGTCGCGGGTGAAGATCGCCGTCCCGTTCCCGTAGGGGTTCTCGTTCACGAGCCGCACCGCCTCCTCGTAGGTGGCGACGCGCGTGATCCCGAGCACGGGTCCGAAGATCTCGTCCGCGTAGGCGCGCATCCCGGGCGTCACGTTGTCGAGCAGGGTCGGGTTGAGGAAGAAGCCCTGCTCGGGCACGCCCTCGCGGCCGTCGACGACGACCGTCGCGCCCTCCGCCGGCGCGGCCTCGACGTAGGAGGCGACCCGGTCGCGATGCTCCTTGGTGACGAGCGGCCCCATCTCGGAGGCGGGATCCATCCCGTCCCCGACCTTCACCCTCGGGATGCGCTCCTTGATCGCCTCGATCAGCGGCTCGGCCACGTCGCCGACCGCCACCACCAGCGAGACGGCCATGCAGCGCTCGCCCGCCGACCCGTACGCGGCGGACACGGCTGCGTCGGCCGCCATCTCGATGTCGGCGTCCGGGAGCACGATCATGTGGTTCTTCGCGCCCCCGAGCGCCTGGCAGCGCTTCCCGTTCGCGGTCGCCTTCTCGTAGACGTAGCGGGCGATCGGCGTCGAGCCGACGAACGACACCGCGGCGATGTCCGGGTGCTCGAGCACCGCGTCGACGGCCACCTTGTCTCCCATCACGACGTTGAACACGCCGTCCGGCAGCCCCGCCTCCTGCAAGAGCTCCGCCGTCCACAGCGACGCCGAGGGGTCCTTCTCCGACGGCTTGAGCACGAACGTGTTCCCGCACGCGATCGCCGGCGCCCACATCCACATGGGCACCATCGCCGGGAAGTTGAACGGCGTGATGCCGGCCACCACGCCGAGCGGCTGACGGATCGAGTAGACGTCGATCCCCGTGGAGGCTTGCTCGGAGTACTCGCTCTTGAGCAGGCTCGGGATGCCGCAGCAGTACTCGATCACCTCGAGCCCGCGCGTCACCTCGCCGAGCGCGTCCGAGAGCACCTTGCCGTGCTCGGAGACGAGGATCCGCGCGATCTCCTCGCGCCGCTCGTGCACGAGCTCCCGGATCCGGAAGAACAGCTCCGCCCGCTTCGCCAGCGAGACGGCACGCCACTCCGGAAACGCCGCCTTCGCCGCCTGGACCGCCTCGTCCACCTCCTCCACGGTCGCGAAGTCGACCGCCCCCGTCTGACGGCCGGTCGCGGGGTTGTAGACGGGGCCGCTCCGACCCGACCGGCCGGCCACGACGCGACCGCCGATCCAGTGGCTGATCCTGGTGACACCGGCCTGCTCCTCGGCCGGAGTGGTTGCGAGCTCGGTCATGTGTAAGCCTCCCTGGGTGTCCAGAGGAGCGTAGCGCGCGCTAGGCTCCCCCCATGGCCACCATCGAGACGAACCCGAAGCTCGGACAGCAGGTCCGCGACGACGCGAAGCGCTACGTCCTCCACTCCTGGTCGGTGCAGAACGCGATCGACCCGATCCCGGTGGCGGGCGCGGAGGGACGCTACTTCTGGGACTACGACGGGAAGCGCTACCTCGACTTCGCGTCGCAGCTCGTCAACGTCTCGATCGGGCACCAGCACCCGCGCCTCGTCGCCGCGATCAAGGAGCAGGCCGAGAAGCTGTGCACGATCGGCCCGCCGATGGCGACCGAGCCGCGCTCGACGCTGGCGCGCCTGCTGGCGGAGATCACGCCCGGCGACATCTCGATGGCGTTCTTCACGAACGGCGGCGCCGAGGCGAACGAGAACGCGATCAAGCTCGCGCGCTGGTACACGGGCCGCCACAAGGTGATCGCCCGCTACCGCAGCTACCACGGCGCGACCGCGGGCGCGATCACGCTCACCGGCGACCCGCGGCGCTGGCCGGCGGAGCCTGGGATCCCCGGGGTGGTGCGCATGCTCGACCCGTACACGTACCGCTGCCCCGCCGGTCACCCGGATCCCTGCCCTGTCTGCACGGGCGCACCGCACCTGGAGGAGATCCTCCAGTACGAGGGCCCGCACACCGTCGCGGCGGTCATCCTCGAGACGGTGACCGGGACGAACGGCATCATCGTCCCGCCCGACGGCTACCTGGAATCGATCCGCGAGGTCTGCGACCGCTACGGAATCGTCCTGATCGCCGACGAGGTGATGGCCGGCTTCGGCCGCACCGGCAAGTGGTTCGCCGTCGACAACTGGGGCGTCGTCCCCGACATCATCACGATGGCGAAAGGGATCAACTCGGGCTACGTCCCGCTCGGGGCGATGGCGGTGCGCGAGCCGATCGCCGAGTGGGTGCGCGACAAGTTCTTCGCCGGCGGCCTCACCTACAGCGGCCACCCGCTCGCGTGCGCCGTCGCCGTCGCCTCGATCGAGGCGTTCCGCGAGGAGGGGATCGTCGAGCACGCAGCCGCCATGGGAGAGGTGTTCCGCGAGAAGCTGCACGCGCTCGCCGAGCGGCACCCCTCCATCGGCGAGGTGCGCGGGCTCGGCTGCTTCTGGGGGCTCGAGCTCGTGCGCAACCGCGAGACCCGCGAGCCGCTCGTCCCCTTCAACGCGGGCGGCGAGGCGGCGGCGCCGGTGACGCGGCTGGCGAAGGCGGCGCTCGAGCGCGGCCTCTACCTGATGACGCACTGGAACGTGATCATGATCTGCCCGCCGCTCACGATCACGCACGAGGAGCTCGAGGAGGGGCTGACGATCCTCGACGACGCGCTCGCGATCGCCGACGAGTACTACCTGGGGTAGACGGCGCGGCTCCCGCGCCGCCCGGCCCGCCGCCTTGTACGCTCGCGCCGTGCGCGAGCGGCTCGAGCAGCTCGAGGCGTCCGGCCTCGACCCGCGGTCCGGCGATCTCCTCGTCGTGCTCGCGTGGCTCGTCCGCGAGCGGGTCGAGATCCCCGAGCCGGAGCTGAACGCGGCGCGGCGCCGCGCGATGTTCGTCCTCGCCGCCGGCGGAGACCCGCAGCGCGACCTCGGCCTGGACTCGATCGCCGCCGAGCGGCTCGGGGGCGAGCTCGACACGCCGGAGCGGCGCGACCAGCTCGGCCGCGCGCTCGACGCCCTCGCCGGCCCCGCCGAGGGGCTCCCCGGCGTTCTCGCCGCGCTCGACGCGCTGCGCGACGAGCCGGAGCTCGCGTGGCGGAGCTTCGCGCTCGCGCTGCTCGCGGACGAGCTGGCGGGCGAATAGCGCCCGCCGCCTCCGCCGGTCTACGCTTGAGC
>JADGHP010000042.1 GCA_019683855.1 Thermoleophilia bacterium | reverse complement strand
GCGAGGTACTTCTTCATCTCCCACTCGGTGAGCTGGACGCGGTACTCGTCCCACTCCTGCCGCTTCAGCTCGACGTAGCGGTCGAAGATGTGCGGGCCGAGCGCCTTGCGCGCGACCTCCGAGCGCGACAGCTCCTCGATCGCCTCGCCGAGCGTCTCCGGGAGCGAGATGATCCCGCGCTCGCGCCGCTGCTCGGGCGTCAGGTGGTAGAGGTTCGTCTCCATGGGATCGGGGAGCTCGTAGCCGCGCTCGATCCCCTCGAGCCCGGCGTGGAGAAGCGCCGCGAACGTGAGGTACGGGTTGCACGCGGGGTCGGGGCAGCGAATCTCCGCCCGCGTCGCCTGCTCCGAGCCCGGCTTGTAGAGGGGGATCCGGATCAGCGCGGAGCGGTTCCGCTGCGACCAGGCGACGTAGACGGGCGCCTCGTAGCCCGGCACGAGTCGCTTGTACGAGTTCACCCACTGGGCGAAGATCGCCGCGATCTCGCGCGCGTGACGAAGCTGGCCGGCGATGAACGCCTTCCCCACCTCGGAGAGGTGCCAGCGGTCGTCGGCGTCGAAGAAGGCGTTGCGGCCGTCGACGAACAGCGACTGGTGCGTGTGCATGCCGGAGCCGTTCTCGCCGTAGAGCGGCTTGGGCATGAAGGTCGCGTGGTAGCCGTGCTGCTTCGCGACCTCCTTCACGATCAGGCGGTACGTGAGCATGTAGTCCGCCATGTCGAGCGCGTTCGCGAAGCGGATGTCGATCTCGTGCTGCGACGGCCCGACCTCGTGGTGGTGGTACTCGACCGGAATGCCCATCGCCTCGAGCGCGCGGATCGTGTCGCGGCGGACGTTCGTCGCCGCGTCCATCGTCGTCTGGGCGAAGTAGCCGCCCTCGTCGAGGGTCTCCGTCCCATGCTCGTCCTTGAACAGGAAGTACTCGGCCTCGGGCCCGACGTTGAACGTGTCGAAGCCCATCGCCCGCATCCGCTCGAGCGCGCGCCGCAGCGCGTAGCGCGGGTCGCCGTCGTAGGGCGCGCCGTCCGGCGTGACGATGTCGCAGATCATCCGCGCCGCCTGCCCGTCGGGCAGCACGCGGAAGGTCCCCGGATCCGGGATCGCCACCATGTCCGACTCCTCGATCGCGTTGAAGCCCGTGATCGACGAGCCGTCGAAGCCCATCCCGTCGTCGAGCGCGTCGGCGACCTCGCTCGCGGTGATCGAGAAGCTCTTCAGATGCCCCTCGAGGTCGGTGAACCAGAGGAGGACGTCCTCGATCCCGCGCGCGGCGATCTCCTCGAGCACCTTCTTGCGCGCCGCCGGGTCGGACGTCGCCCGGTTCCTGCTCTCAACCTGCGCCATCACGTTCCTCCCTGAAATGCGAAAAGCCCCGGCCGCCGCTGGGATGCGGCAACCGAGGCTCCGTCGCCTCGAAATCGGACGCCCGCAGTCTACACGGATGGGCGGCGCCCGTGTCGCGGCTACGCTCGGGATCGATGAGCGACCGGCCGGCGGAGACGCTGCTCGAGCGCGGACTGGGCCGGCTCGCAGACGCCGTCTCGCGGCACCGGCGGGCAGTCGTGGCGGCGTGGCTCGCGCTCCTCGCCGGCGGCGGCTGGTTCTCGCTCCACCAGACCGACCGACTCTCGGGCGGCGGCTGGGAGGTCGCGGGCAGCGCCTCCCTCCGCGTCGCCACCCAGCTCCGCGACTTCCCGGGGGTGACGCCGCCGTCGCTCACCCTGTTCGTGACGGGCGCGACCCCCGCCGAGGTGCGGCGCAGGCTCGCCGCCCTCGCGCCTCGGCTGCTCCGCGACCCGGCGCTGCGCCCCGGCCGCCCCGTCCTGCTCGCCGGCGGGCGCGCCGCGCTCGTTCCGCTCGCCTACCCCCAGGGCACCTCGAGCGCGATCGACGAGGCGACGCGGCTGCGGCGGGAGCTGGTGCAGACGAGCCCCACGGTGCAGACGCGCGTGCTCGGCGAGCCCGCGGTGTGGTCGAACTTCCAGGAGGTGTCGAAGCGGCAGCTCGCCCGCGGCGAGGCGATCGGGTTCCCCCTGATCCTGCTCATCCTGCTCGCCGCCTTCGGGACGCTCGTCGCCGCCGTCGCCCCCCTCGCGCTCGGCTTCGCCTCGGTGTTCCTCTCCGGCGCCGCCATCTACTGGCTCTCCCGGGCGACCGAGCTCTCCGTCTACGTCACCAACATGGCCTCCATGATCGGGATCGGGGTCGCGGTCGACTACTCGCTCTTCATCGTCAGCCGCTACCGGGGCGAGCTGCTCGCCGGCGCGACGCCGGAGCGGGCCCTGGCGCGAGCGCTCGCCACCTCGGGCAAGGCGGTCGTCTTCAGCGGGGCCACGGTCGCCGTCTCCCTCGCCGGCCTGTTCGCGGTCGGCGTCAACGGGATCCGGTCGCTCGCGGTCGGGGCGATCGTCGTCGTCTGCATCTCGGCGCTCGCCGCGACGACGCTGCTGCCGGCGCTCCTCGCCTTCGCGGGCCGCCGGGTCGATCGGCTGGGGGTCCCGCTGCCGTGGAGCGCGCCCGGCGAGTCCGGCGGGGCCTTCTGGACGGCGTGGGCGCAGCGCGTGATGCGCCGCCCGGCGCCGTTCCTCGCCGCGGGCGCGGCCGGGATGCTCCTCCTCGCCGTCCCCCTGCCGGCGATGCGGACCTTCAACCGGGGCCTGCAGGAGTTGCCGCCGAGCTCCGAGGTGCGCGCGGCGACCGAGCGGGCGATGGCGCTCGCCGGGCCCGGCTTCGGCTCGCCGGTGCACGTGATCGTGGGAAGCGGCGCCGCCCGCCTCGCGCAGCGGCTCGAGCGCGTCCCGGGCGTCGTCGCCGTCTCCCGGCCGGTGCGGAGCGCCGACGGCACCCGCTGGCTCGTGGACGCCCGCATCGCGGCCCAGCCCGAGTCGAGCCCGGCGCGCGCGATCGTCAGCCGCATCCGCGCCGCGGCGGGACCGGCGGCGCTCGTCGGCGGCTCGACCGTCTTCGACGAGGACGTCGAGCACGCGATCGTCGGAGGCCTGTGGAAGATCCTCCTCTTCATCCTCGGCACCTCGTACATCGTCCTGGCCCTCCTGCTGCGGAGCGTGCTGCTGCCGCTGAAGGCGGTGCTCGTCAACCTCCTCAGCGTCGGCGCCGCCTACGGCGTCCTCGTCGCCGTCTTCCAGTGGGGCTGGCTCGACTGGACGGGGTACAGCTCCCCTGGGTACGTGAACACGATCGTCCCCGCGCTCGTGCTCGCGGTCACGTTCGGGCTCTCGATGGACTACGAGGTGTTCCTGCTCACGCGCATCCGGGAGCGCTGGCTCGCCCACGGCTCCAACGAGCGCGCCGTCGCCGAGGGCCTCGCCGGCTCGGCGCGCACGATCACGAGCGCGGCCGCGGTGATGGTGGCCGTGTTCGCCTCCTTCTCCGCCTCCGGCTCGCCCGCGCTGAGGGAGCTGGCCGTCGGGCTCGGCGTCGCCATCCTCCTCGACGCGACCGCGGTGCGGCTCGTGATCGTTCCGGCCGCGATGCGCCTGCTCGGCCGGTGGAACTGGTGGCTGCCCGGCATGGGCGAGGCCGGCCTTCCCCGGCGCGCCTCACGGGCCGAAGGCCGGTAGCGCCGCCACGACCTCGGTTAGGCGGTCCCCCACGCCCCCTCCTGCACGAGCGCCCGCTCCCGCAGCGGCTCCCACCAGGCGCGGTTGTCGCGGTACCACTCGACCGTCGCCGCGAGCCCGTCCTCGAACGGGATCGTCGGCTCCCAGCCCAGCTCGCGGCGGAGCTTCGAGGAGTCGAGCAGGTAGCGACGGTCGTGCCCCGGTCGGTCCGGGACGATCGCCTTCAGCGTCGGGGGCTTGCCGGTCAGCGCGAGCACGAGGTCGGCGAGCTGCTCGATCGAGCGCTCGACGCCCGAGCCGACGTTGTAGGTCTCCCCTTCGCGTCCGCGGAGCAGCACGAGCTCGATCGCGCGACAGTGGTCGTCCACGTGCAGCCACTCGCGACGGTTCTGCGTCGACGCGTACAGGGGCAGCTCGCGATCGTCGAGCGCGTTCGTGACAAAGAGCGGGATCACCTTCTCCGGGAACTGCCGCGGCCCGTAGTTGTTGGCGCAGTTCGTGATCGTCACCGGGAGGCCGTACGTCTCGAAGTAGGCGCGGACGGCGTGATCCGCCCCCGCCTTCGACGCGTTGTACGGCGTCCGCGGCCGGTAGGGCGACTCCTCGGTGAACGCGTCCCCGCCGTCGAGGGGCAGATCGCCGTACACCTCGCAGGTGGAGACGTGGTGGAACCGCTGCACGCCCGTGCGTCTCGCCGCCTCGAGCAGCGACTGCGTGCCGAGCACGTTCGTTCGGAAGAACCGACCCGGGTCGAGCACTGCGAGGCTGTTGTGCGACTCGGCGGCGAAGTTGACCACCGCCTCCACCCGCTCGGAGGCGAGCAGGCGCTCGACGCGCTCCAGGTCGCAGATGTCACCCTCGACGAAGACGATCCGCTCCTCGAGCCCCTCGAGGTTGCGCCGGTCGCCCGCGTAGGTGAGGAGGTCGAGCGCCACGACGTGGTCGTCGGGATGACGCTCCAGCCAGTAGCGAACGAAGTTCGAGCCGATAAACCCGGCAGCGCCGGTGACGAGGAGTCGCATCGGCGGGAGGGTACAGCCCGTGCACCGCGAAGCTGACATGGACACGTTCCGACCGCGCGTGGACGACGCTCCGTGGAGGATCCGCGGCGGCGTCGCTTCTTGGGTCGCCATGCTCCGTCGCCCGCTCGCTCTCGCACTCGCCACCGCCCTGCTGGCCGCCGGCTCGGCCGCCGCCGCGCCCTCGCACGCCCGGCATACGCACGCGGCCATCTGCGCCGCGTCCTGCTACGCCGCGCCCGCCGGCTCGGGCGCGCTCTTCCTCTTCAGCGGCCACGGCTTCGGCCACGGCGTCGGCATGAGCCAGTACGGCGCCTACGGCTTCGCGCAGCACGGCTGGACGTACGACCAGATCCTCGCCCACTACTACCCGGGCACGACGCTCGGCCCGGCGCCGCTCTCGACGATCCGGGTCCTGCTCGCCGACAAGCGCAAGACGATCGCGATCTCGTCGAAGCTCCCGTTCACGGTCGTGGACGGGGCGGGCGCGAGGCACACGCTCGCGGCCGGCAAGGTCTCCCTCGGCGCCGGGCTCGAGCTCGCGGTCGACGGCGGCCCGGCCCGTCCGCTGCCCCCGCCGCTCACCTTCTCGCCGGGCGACGGCGGGACGCTGACGCTCGGCCGCGCCTACCGGGGCCGGATCCTCGTCGACGTCGTCGACGGCAAGCTGCGCGCGATCGACATCGTCGGCCTCGAGCAGTACCTCTACGGCGTCGTGCCGGCGGAGATGCCGGCCTCGTGGGCGCCCGCGGCGCTCGAGGCGCAGGCGGTGGCGTCCCGCTCCTACGCGCTCGCGACCCGCCGGATCGCCGCGCCGTTCGACGTCTACGCGGACGCCCGCAGCCAGGTGTACCTCGGCGCCTCGGCCGAGAAGCCGTCGACGACCGCAGCCGTCGACGCCACCGCAGGCGAGGTGCTCTACTACAACGGCGGCGTCGCGACGACGTACTTCTCCTCCACCTCGGGCGGCAGAACCGCGGACGCGGCGGACGTGTGGGGCGGTCGCTCGCTTCCGTACCTCGTCTCGGTGGACGACCCGTACGACGTCATCTCCCCGTTCCACGACTGGGGCCCGGTGCCGGTGACCGCGCAGACGATCGCGCAGCGGCTCGAGGTGCCGGGCCGGATCGTGGACGCGGCGACGACGCCGAACCCCAGCGGCCGCGTGGCGACGCTCGACGTTCTCTCGATCGCCAAGCGCTCCGCCGCGCCCACCACCACGTCGGTGCCCGGCACGCTCGCCAGCTCGAAGCTCGGCCTGCGCTCGACCTGGTTCGACGTCGGGGTGCTCTCGCTGTCGGCTCCCGCGGTCACCGCCCCGGTGCCGTACGGGACGCAGGTGACGCTGAGCGGGCTCATCCGCGGCGTCGACGGGGTCGTCGTCGAGCAGCGCAGCTTCGGAGCCGGCTGGACGGACGTCGCGGCGGCCTCGCCGGACGAGACGGGCGCCGTCACGCTCGTCGAGCGACCGACGATCACCACCGACTACCGGCTCGCCACCGCGAGAGCGGCCGCCGCGTACGTGCGCATCCGCGTGACGCCGCGCGTCCAGCTCGCCGCGCCCGGAAGCCGCACGGCCCTCTCCGGCACGGAGCGCCCCGCGTTGCCCGGAGCCCCGGTGCAGATCCAGCAGCAGAGCACCTCGGGGTCGCCCGCGTGGAAGACGATCGCGCGCGGGACGGTGGACGCGAGCGGCGCGTTCACGGTGCCGGTCCCGCTCGCTCCCGGCACGTACCGGGCCGTCGTCTCACCCGGCCATGGCTACTGGCCGGGCACGTCGGCTCCGGTTACCGTGACCGGGTGATCCGGCCGGCCCTCCTCGCAGCCGCCGCCGCTGCCCTCGCGCTCGCGGCTCCAGCCGCCGCGTTCACGCCCGGCGACCCCCTCTACGCGCAGCAGTGGTACCTGGCGCAGGTTCACGCGTTCGACGCGTGGCCCACGCCGCCGACCCTCCAGCCCGTGCGCGTCGCGATCGTCGATTCGGGCGTCGACTGCTCGCTGCCGGACTTCCAGGGACGGATCCTCGCCAAGCGCAGCTTCGTCGGCGGCGACCCGTGCCAGGACACGGAGGGCCACGGGACGGTGGTCGCCGGCGAGATCGCCGCCAACCTCGACGCGACCGGCATCGTGGGGCTCGCCTACAGCGCGCAGCTCCTCGTCGCCAAGGTGGTGCGCCCGGACGGGACGATCTCCGTTCAGGCGGAGGCGAGTGCGATCCGCTGGGCCGCCGACGAGGGCGCGCGCGTGATCAACCTCAGCCTCGGCGGCGTCCGCGACCCCCAGCACCCGGCTCGCGACTCGTTCTCGCGCCTCGAGGCCGCCGCGGTCGCCTACGCGTACGCCAAGGGCGCCGTGCTCGTCGCCGCGGTCGGGAACGCGGACGAGGCGTACGCGACGCCGTGGCCGTACGCGAGCTACCCGGCGGCGCTGCCGCACGTGATCGGCGTCAGTGCGCTCACCCGCGCGGGCGGCATCCCCGACTTCTCCGACCGCGACCCGCTCTACAACGACATCGCGGCGCCGGGAGTGGACATCTTCTCGACCTTCCCGGCCGCGCTGACCGCCGCCCGCGTCGGCTGCGCCCTTCAGGGCTACACCGACTGCGCCACCGACGAGTACCGCCACCCGGAGGGCACCTCGTTCGCCGCGCCGCAAGTGTCCGCCGCGGCGGCGGTGCTGCTCGCGATCGCGCCGACGCTGACGAACAGCCAGGTGACGACGCTGCTCGAGAGCACCGCCGACGACGTCGACGCCGCCACCGGCTGCCGGATCTGCGCTCCCGGCAGGGACCTCTACAGCGGCTGGGGCAGGCTGAACGTCGCTCGAGCGGTGCAAGCCGTGCTCGCGGGGCAGATCCCGCCGGCCGACCGCTTCGAGACGAACGACGACGCCGGCACGCAGGCGTTCACGCTGTGGGGCAAGACGCGGAAGCTCAGCGCCACCGTCGACTACTACGACGACCCGGTCGACGTGTACCGGGTGGCGCTCGGGAAAGGGGAGCGGCTCGAGGCGCGCCTGAAGGGAGGCTGGCCGGGCGCGCGCGTGAGTCTCGTCCTCTGGCGTCCCGGCACGACGAGCGTCCTCAACGCGGGCGACCGCAAGCTCCGCGTCGCGCAGTCGGCCGCCCCCGGCGCCCGGCAGCACGTCCTCTTCCGCTCCACGGCGCGCGGCTGGTACTACGTCGAGGTGCGAGTCGACGCTCCCGGACGCGGCCCGTACACGCTCTCGCTCGTGAAGACGACTCCGAAGCACAAGACCACGGCCGAGCCGAAGCGCCGCTCCGCTCAGCTCAAGTGACAGACTGTTACTTGCTCAAGTGACAGAGTGTTACTTGGCGTTCGCCTCCGCGTGAGCGGGTCATCCTGCTACTGGTTCTCGAGCAGCTCGTCCGCGGCGACCTCGCGGAGGACGCGCGCGGGGTTGCCGACCACGAGCGCGCGCGGCGGCACGTCCTTCGTCACCACGGCGCCGGCGCCGACGAACGCCTCCTCGCCGATCTCGACGCCCGGGCAGAGGATCGCGCCGCCGCCGACGCGCGCGCCCCTCCGGATCGTGGGCCCGGCGACGAGCGCGTGCCGACGCTCGGTGCGGCCCATGAAGTTGTCGTTCGTCGTCACCACGCAGGGGGCGATGAAGACGTGCTCCTCGAGCGTCGAGTACGCGGTGATGTAGGCCTCGGCCTGGATCTTCGTCATCGCCCCGATCGTGGTGTCGTTCTCGACGAGCGTGCCGCGGCCGATCACGACGTCGTCGCCGACGGTCACGCGCTCGCGCACGCACGACTGGTCGCCGAGGATCACGCGCGCGCCGATCCGCGCCCCCGCGAAGACGACCGCGCCGGTGGAGACGATCGTCCCGGCGCCGATCACCGCCGGCTCGAGCGGCTCGCGCTTCGCGGTCGAGCGCGGCGAGAGCGAGGGCTGCTTGCCGACGACCGCGTGCTCGAGCACCTTGACGCCCTCTCCCAGCACCGTCCCGGGGTAGACGATCGCGGTCGGGTGGATCTCGGCGCTCATGCGCGCACGCTCTCGAGGGTCGCCTGCAGCGCCTCGAGCGCGCGCACGACCGCGAGCCCGTCGCGCGCCTCGCGATGGTCGCCCGGCCCCTCCTCGACGAGACGCAGGAAGTGCGAGCACTCGAGCCGGAGCGGCTCGTCGTTGGGGATGCGCGGGCTGAAGATGTCGCCGGTGCGGGTGCGCCACTCGCCGTAGGTGTTCGCCGGCTGCCACGGCCCCTTCTCGTAGACGGTGACCTTGCGTTCGAGCTCCATGTCGTCGAAGACGACCATCTTCTCGCGCCCGACAACGGTGATCCGCCGCATCTTGTGCGGATCGAGCCAGGAGAGGTGCATGTGCGCGATCCGCCCGGAGGGGAAGCGCAGGTAGCAGAAGACGACGTCCTCCACGCCCGGGGTGAGGAACGCGGTGCCGTGGGCCCACACCTCCTCCGGCTCCTCCTCGAGCAGGTGGAGGATCACCGACAGGTCGTGGACGCCGAGCGACCAGAGCGCGTTCTCGTCCCGGCGGATGACGCCGAGGTTCTGGCGGTTGCCGTAGATGCAGAAGATCTCGCCCAGCTCGCCCGCGTCGACGAGCGCCTTCACCGCCTTGATCCCGGGGTGGTAGAGGAGCAGGTGCCCCGGCATGAGCACGAGGCCGCGCTCGGTCGCGAGCGAGACGAGCTCCTCCATCTCGGCTGTGCGCATCGCGGGCGGCTTCTCGACGAAGACGTGCAGGCCGGCAGCGAGCGCGCGACGGGCGAGCTCGTAGTGGGTCGGCACCGGAGTGGCGACGACGACGGCGTCGATCTCCCCGGAGGAGAGCATCTCGTCGTAGTCCGCGAACACGCGGGCGCTCGGGTAGCGAGTGGCGAACCGCTCCCGCAGCCCCGGGTCGAGGTCGCAGAGCGCGGCGAGCGCGCCGAGGTCGTCCATGTTGCGGGCGAGGTTGGGGCCCCAGTAGCCGAGCCCGACGAGGCCGACGCGCGGGGTCACAGCTTGACGACCTTGCCGGATCCGGCGCCCTTGGCGCCGGTCGCGTTGCGCAGGTCGACGACGAGCTTCGCCTCGTCGACGAGACGGTCGTAGTCGATCGACGAGTGGTCGGTGACGATCACGACGCAGTCGTAGGCGCCCGGCTCGAGCGGCACCGACTCCATCGCGAGGCCGTTCTCGTTGAAGCGCGGCACGTGCGGGTCGTGGTAGGAGACGTCGGCGCCCGCGTTGCGCAGGAGCCCGATCAGCTTCAGCGCCGGCGACTCGCGCATGTCGCTGATGTCGGGCTTGTACGCGACGCCGAGGACGAGGATCCGCGACCCCTTCATCGCCTTCTGCAAGTGGTGGTTCAGCGCCTGCGAGACGAGCGAGCGGCAGAAGTACGGCATCGACTCGTTCACCTTGCCGGCGAGCTCGATGAACTCCGTGTAGAAGCCGAACTCGCGCGCCTTCCAGGTCAGGTAGAAGGGGTCGATCGGGATGCAGTGCCCGCCGAGGCCGGGGCCGGGGCTGAAGCGCATGAACCCGAACGGCTTGGTGGCGGCGGCGTCGATCACCTCCCACACGTCGATCCCCATCCGGTCGCAGAGCTGCGCCAGCTCGTTGACGAGCGCGATGTTGACGGAGCGGAAGATGTTCTCGAGCAGCTTCGTCAGCTCCGCCGCCTCCGGCGTGGAGAGCTCGTGGACGACGTCCACCGCCTTCCGGTACACCGCCGCCGCCCGCCGGGTGCACTCGGGCGTGATGCCGCCGAGCACCTTGGGCGTCGTCTTCGTCGTCCAGTCCTCGCGACCGGGGTCGACGCGCTCCGGCGACATCGCGAGGTAGAAGCCCTTCCCGGCCTCGAGGCCCGAGCCCTGCTCGAGGATCGGCTGGAGCACCTCGCGGGTCGTGCCCGGCCACGTGGTCGACTCGAGCACGACCACCTGGCCCTCGCGGAGCACCTGCGCGATGCCGCGCGCTGCGCGCTCGATGATCGAGAGGTCGGGCTCGCGCTGCCGCGAGAGCGGCGTCGGGAGCGCGATCAGGATCGCCTCCGCGTCGCGCATCTCCGCGTAGTCGGTCGTGGCGCGGACGAGGCCCCGCTCGACGAGCGGGGCGAGCCGCTCGCTCGCGACGTCCTCGATGTGGCTCTCGCCGCGGTTGATCCCGGCGACGATCTCTTCCACGACGTCGACGACGAGCACGCGGCAGCCCGCCTCGGCGAACGTCGCCGCGAGCGGCAGCCCAACGTACCCGGCGCCGACGACCGCGACCTCGTACCCGCTGCCCGCGCTCATGACCCGGCAAGGCTAGCGCCGAGAGCGGCCGCGACCCGCTCGGAAGCGTGCCCGTCGCCGTACAACGGCGGCCGCTCCTCCGGCATGCGTGCCGCCGCGACCGCGGTCGCGAGCGCCTCCGGGTCGTCGTCGACGAGCACGTTCGCGCCGACCTCGACGGTGTCCACCCACTCGGTCGAGGGGCGCGCGGTCACGCACGGGACGCCGTACCAGTACGCCTCCTTCTGCAGTCCCCCGGAGTCGGTGACGATCACGCGCGCCTGCGACGCGAGCGCCGCCATGTCGAGGTAGCCGAGCGGCTCGAGCGGACGGACCCGCGCGCCGAGCGCGATCCCCTCCTCGCTCGCCACGCGGCGCGTGCGCGGGTGCATCGGGAAGACGACCGGCTCCTCGATCCGGGCGAGCCCGTCCAGGAGCCGGCGCAGCCGCTCCGGTCGCACGTTCGCCTCGCGGTGGAGGGTGACGACGACGTAGCCGCCCGGCTCGAGGCCGAGCCGCTCCAGGATCGAGGAGCGCTCGCGCGCGATCGGAGCGAGCCGGAGGCAGACGTCCGCCATCACGTCGCCCACCACCTCGATCCGTCCCGAGACCCGCTCGCCGAGGAGCGTCTCCCGCGAGCGCGCGTCCGGGCAGAGGAGGAGCGCCGCCACCCGGTCGACGGCGACGCGGTTCCGTTCCTCCGGCATCGACCAGTCGCCGCTGCGCAGCCCCGCCTCGACGTGCGCGACCGGCACGCCCGCGTCGGCCGCGGCCTCGGCGCCGGCGAGCGTCGAGTTGGTGTCGCCGTAGACGAGCACCCAGTCCGGCCGCTCGCGCTCGACCGCCGCCGCGATCCGGGGCCGCATCGCCTCCGCGTCCGCGGTGCGCAGGTCGAGACGGTAGCGCGGCTCGGGGAGCCCCAGCTCCTCGAAGAACACCTCCGACAGCTCGCGGTCCCAGTGCTGCCCGGTGTGCAGCGTCGCCTCCTCGATCCCCGCCGCGCGCAGCGCGACCGAGACCGGCCCCGACTTGACGAACTGGGGCCGGTTGCCGACCACAGAGAGCACCCTCATCGCCAACGAGGAGGGGGCCCGTGGGGGGGCCCCCCGGGGGTGCCCCCCGCCCCCCGCCGGGGGGGGGTGGGGGCGGCGGGGGGCCCCCCCACCGCCCCCCCCGCC
>JADGHP010000041.1 GCA_019683855.1 Thermoleophilia bacterium | reverse complement strand
CCGCTCTCGGCGCGCAGCCGCGCCACGTCGAGGCGCCTCCCCGTCGTCCAGAGGACGTGCGAGGTCGCGATCAGGCGCGTGCGCGGCGTGACCGCCGCGAGGAGCGCCTCCTCGCTCGCCTCGGCGACGACGACCCGCGCGCCGCTCGCATGGAGCGGCCCCGCCAGACCGAAGTGCTCCTGGTCGGTCGTGACGACCTCGTCGTCGGGGCCGAGGCCGAGGCCGGCGGCGACGATCTGGCAGCCGCGCGTCGTCGAGTCCGTCAGCGCCACGAGCTCCGGCGGGACGCCGAGCACGCTCGCAAGCCCGCGCCGCGCCTCCTCGCGCAGGGCGAGCGCCTCCTCGATCCAGGCTGTCCCGCTCCGCCCCTCGCGCAGGTCGCGCTCCGCCCGCGCCCGCATCGCCTCGACCGTCGCGCGCGCCAGCGGGCCGTTCGTCCCTGCGTTCAGGTACGCGAGCCGCTCCAGCACCGGGAGCTGCGCGCGGGCCTCCTCGAACGTCATCCGACGAGCGCCTCCACCGGGGCGTGATCGGAGAGCAGGCGCCCGGCGACGCAGCGGCGCTGCAGCGGCCACGGCGCGGGAGGCGAGGCCGGCAGACCGCGGGCGAGGAGGACGTCGATGCGCGGCGCCGGCTCCGAGAAGCCCTCGGCGACGAGGTCCCGGATCGTGCGCGAGCGCTCCGGGAGGACGTTCGCGTCGCCGCAGACGAGGAGCGGCTCCCCGGGGCGAGCCAGCGCCTCGACGAACGCGGCGGCCCGGCGCAGCTCGGCGTCGGCGAGCCGCTCGTCGGCGGCGTAGCTCGTGGCGTGGAGGTTGGCGACGAGGACGCGACGTCCGTCGGCGAGCGCGACCCGCGCGGCCTGGCACACGCGCCGCTCGGCCGCCCACGCGAGGCGCGTGACGAGGTCGAGGCGAAGCCAGCGCGCCTGCGCCCGCCGGAAGCGCGCGTCGTTGAGGACGAGCTCCCGCGTGTCGAGGACGCGGTGGCGGCGGGAGACGAGGATCGCGTTCGCCTGGCCGGTGAACGCAGAGCGCAACCGGCCGTGGTCGAGCTCCGTCGCCGCTCTCCCGAGCGCGGCCGGCCAGCGCAGCGGCCCGAGCCGCGGCGGCGCCGCGACCGCGCCCACCGCCGTCATCCCGCTCCACTCCTCCAGGCGCGCGAGCGACCACACCGGCAGCTCTTGCAGGCACACCACGTCGGGGTCGTCGGCGGCGACGAGCCGCACCGCCTCCTCGAGGAACCCGCGGCGCTCCGGCGGGACGGCGTTGCCGTGGAAGACGTTCCAGGTGCGAACGAGCAACGGCATCGGGCGTAGCCTACGGAGTCGTGCGCGTCCTGCTCACCGATCCCTCCGCGTTCACGCCGACCTACGACCACGAGCTCGCGGCCGCGCTCGCGCGCGCCGGCGCCGAGGTGGAGCTCGTCACCTCGCGCTTCCGCTTCGGCGACGCGCCGGCTCCGGAGGGCTACACGCGGAGCGAGCGCTTCTACCCCCTTTCCTCGCGCCTCTTCCGCCGCTCCCGCCTGCGGCTGCCGCTGAAGGCCGCCGAGCACCCGCTCGGGCTCGCGGCGCTCCGCCGCCGCCCCGCCGACGTCCTCCATCTGCAGTGGCTCGCCGCGCCGGAGCTCGACGTCCACCTCTTCCGGCCGCACGCGCCCGCGGTGTTCACGGCGCACGACCTCCTGCCGCGCCGCACCGCGCGGAAGGCAGACCTCTGGCGGCGCCTGCTCGCCCGTTTCGAGCGGATCGTCGTGCACAGCGAGCGCGGGCGCGAGACCCTCGCGGCGCTCGGCGTCGACTCGTCCCGGCTGCGCGTCGTCCCCCACCCCGTCTTCCCGAGCGACCCCGAGCGGCGCGACGACGGCCGCACGGTGCTGAGCTTCGGCGTCATCCGGCCCTACAAGGGGCTTCGCGACGCGATCGAGGCGGTACGCCGCGCGGGCGACGCGCGGCTGCTCGTCGCCGGCGACCCGCTCGAGCCGCTCGAGCCCTACCGGGCAGCCGCCGACGGGCTCGAGGTCGAGTGGCGGCTCGGCTACCTGCCGCAGCCCGAGGTCGACCGCGCCCTCGGCGAGGCGACGGTGGCCGTCTTCCCGTACCGCCCCGAGCTCGACCAGAGCGGCGCTCTGCTGCGCGCGCTCGGCGCCGGCGTGCCGGCGGTCGCCTACGACGTCGGCGGCGTCGCCGAGCCGGTGCGTCGCTTCGGGGCCGGGCGCGTCGTGCCGCCCGGCGACGTGGAGGCGCTCGCCGCCGCCCTCCGCGAGCTCCTCTCCGACCGCGAGGCGCTGGAGCAGGCGCGCGCGGGCGCCCGTCGCGCCCGCGAGGAGCTGACCTGGGATGCGGCCGCGCGGGCGCACCTCGAGCTCTACGAGGAGATCGCGTGAGGCGTTGCGTGAGCCGCCACCCGCTCGCGCCCGGGCGCGGCCGCCGCTGATGGCGCGCATCGAGGACTACGCCCTGATCGGCGACCTGCAGACCGCCGCGCTCGTCGAGCGGGGCGGCTCGATCGACTGGCTCTGCCTGCCCCGCTTCGACGCGGGCGCCTGCTTCGCCGCGCTCCTCGGGAGCCCGGACAACGGCCGCTGGCTGCTCGCGCCGGCGGAGGGCGGGACGCCGTCGCGCCGCTACCTCGATGACACGCTCGTGCTCGAGACGACGTGGGAGACCCCGAGCGGCGTCGCGCGCGTCCTCGACTTCATGCCGCCGCGCGAGCGCGCGCCCGACCTCGTCCGCATCGTCGAGGGCGTCCGCGGCCGGGTGGCGATGCGCTCCGAGCTCACGATCCGTTTCGACTACGGGCGGATCGTGCCCTGGGTGCGCCGCATCGGCGACGCGCGCGCCGCCGTCGCGGGCCCCGACGCCCTCTGCTTCCGGACATCCGCCCCGACCCGCGGCGAGAACATGCACACCGTGTCGCGGTTCTCGGTCGCCGCGGGCGAGCGCGTGCCGTTCGTCCTCACCTGGTACCCCTCGCACGAGCCGCCGCCGCAGCCGATCGACCCCGAGCGCGCGCTCGCCGACACGGAGGCGTTCTGGCGCGAGTGGTGCTCCCGCTGCACGACCCCCCTGCCGCCGCGCTGGCGACCGCTCGTGCGCCGCTCGCTGATGGTCCTGAAGGCGCTCACCTACGCGCCCACGGGCGGCATCGTCGCCGCGCCCACGACCTCTCTGCCGGAGCGCATCGGCGGCGTCCGCAACTGGGACTACCGCTACTGCTGGCTGCGGGACGCGACCTTGACGCTCCTCGCCCTGCTCAACGCCGGGTACGCCGAGGAGGCGGCGTCGTGGCGGCTGTGGCTCTTGCGCGCCGTCGCGGGCGACCCGGCCGACGTCCAGATCATGTACGGGGTCGCGGGCGAGCGGCGGCTGACGGAGCTCGAGCTGCCCTGGCTTCCCGGCTACGAGGGCTCCCGGCCGGTGCGGATCGGGAACGCCGCCTGCGAGCAGCTCCAGCTCGACGTCTTCGGCGAGGTGCTCGACGCCCTCTACCAGGCGCGGGCGCACGGGGTGGCGGTGCAGCAGGAGGCGTGGGCGATCCAGCGCGCCCTGCTCGACCACCTCGAGGAGGCGTGGCGCGAGCCGGACGAGGGGCTCTGGGAGATCCGCGGCGAGCGCCGGCACTTCGTCCACTCCAAGGTGATGGCGTGGGTCGCCTTCGACCGGGCGGTGCGGACGGTGGAGACGCAGGGGCTCGAGGGCCCGCTCGAGCGCTGGCGGGCGCTGCGCGACGCGATCCACGCCGAGGTGTGCGAGCGCGGCTACGACCCGGAGCTCGGCTCGTTCGTGCAGTCGTACGGCTCGACGGAGCTCGACGCGAGCCTCCTCCTGCTGCCGCTCGTCGGCTTCCTCCCCGCCTCCGACCCGCGGATCGTCGGCACCGTGGCTGCGATCGAGCGCGAGCTCGTCCACGAGGGGCTCGTGCTCCGCTACCGCACGCGCGAGCACGGCATCGACGGGCTTCCGCCCGGCGAGGGCGTCTTCCTGCCGTGCTCGTTCTGGCTCGTCGACTGCTACGAGCTGCTCGGCCGGCACGAGGAGGCGCACGCCCTCTTCGAGCGGCTGCTCGGCCTCTCGAACGACGTGGGCCTGCTCGCGGAGGAGTACGACCCGCGGGCGGGACGGCTGCTCGGGAACTTCCCGCAGGCGTTCACGCACCTGGCGCTCGTGAACGCGGCGCTCGCGATCGCGCCGCACCTGCCCTCGCTCGCCCGGCGGCGAGCGCCCGGGAGCAGGGGCGAGCCCGCTCCGCGCTAGCGGTGCCCGAAGTGGTGGGCGCGCGGCAGGGAGCCGTGCACGTCGGCCCCGTCGGTCAGCTCGCGCGCGAGCGGGCCGAGCGAGACGAGCTCGCGGACGAGGACGTTGCGGTTCCGGTCGACCCGCTCGTAGCGGCCGCGGGCGAGCAGGAGCGGCTCGCCGCGGACGAGCGCCCGGTGGCGCTCGTACACGGTCGGCGGCACGATCAGGTTCACCTGCGCGTGCTCGTCCTCGAGCAGCAGGAAGACGACGCCGTTCGCGGTCGCGGGCCGCTGCCGGGCCACCACGAGGCCGGCGACCTGGACGCGAGCGCCGTGGGGCTGCGCGCGCAGCTCCTCGCTCGAGAGCGTCCCCGGCGGCAGGTGCGGTCGCAGCAGCTCCAGCGGATGGACGCCGGCGGAGAGGCTCGTCGTCCGGTAGTCGGCGAGCATCCGCTCCCACGCCGTCGGCTCGGGCAGCTCGGGGGTGGGGACGGTCGGGTCGAGCGGAAGCGCGAGCTGCTGTCCGCCACCCGGGCCGGGCACCGTCCGCGGCCGCGGCACGAGCCCGAGCTGCCAGAGGAGTTCCCGCCGGCGCAGGCCGAAGCAGTCGCAGGCGCCGGACTCGACGAGCGCGCGCAGCTCGTCCGCGCGCAACGCGACGCGTTGCGCGAGATCCCGGATCGAGACGAAGCGGCCGCCGCGTTCGCGTTCCTCGACGAGGGCCTCGGCCGCGTCCTCGCCCAGGCCGTGGACGTACTGCAGGCCGATTCGCACCGCTCCCTCCTCCACCGTGCAGGCGAACTGCGAGCAGTTGACGTCGGGCGGGCGCGTCTCCACCCCGTGTCGCTGCCCGTCGCGGACGAGCGTCGCGGGTGGGTAGAAGCCCATCGGCTGCGCATTCAGGAGCGCGGCGAGGAACTCGGCCCGGTAGTGGTGGCGCAGCCACGCGGACTGGTAGGCGAGGAGGGCGAACGCGGCCGCGTGCGACTTCGGGAAACCGAAGCCGGAGAAGGCGGCGAGCGTGTCGTAGATCGCGTGCGCGGTCGCCTCGTCGACACCGTTCCCTCGCGCCCCCGCCACGAACCGTGCGCGCCACGCTTCCAGTGCGTCGCGGGAGCGCTTGCGGCTCATCGCGCGCCGCAGCCCCTCCGCCTCGCCGACGGTAAAGCCGGCGAGATGGACGGCGACCTCCAGCACCTGGTCCTGGAAGACGACGACGCCGAGCGTCTCCCGCAAGGGCTCGCGCAGCAGCGGGTGGTCGACGGGCGGCTCGTAGGAGGGGTCCTCGCGCAGGCGCTGCCGCCGCTCGATGTACGGGTGGACCGCCTTCCCCTGGATCGGGCCGGGCCGCACGAGCGCGACCTGGATCGTCAGGTCGTCGAGCGTCTCCGGGCGGGTGCGCAGGATGGCTTGCATCTGCGCCCGGCTCTCGATCTGGAAGCAGCCGACGGTGTCCGCGCGCTGGATCTCCGCGAACACGGCCGGGTCGTCGAGCGGGACGCGCGAGAGGTCGATCCGCTCGCCGCGGGTGCGCGCGACGAGGTCGACGCACTCCTCGACCGCCGACAGCATCCCCAGCCCGAGCAGGTCGATCTTGAGGAAGCCGGCGTCGGCGCACGAGTCCTTGTCCCACTGGCACATCTGGCGGCCCGCCATCGCCGCGGGCTGCACCGGCACGAGCTCGACGAGCGGGCGCGACGAGATCACCATCCCGCCCGGATGCTGCGAGATGTGGCGCGGCAGCCCCGCGATCTCGCCGCACAGCTCCGCGAAGGCGCGCCAGCGCGGCGAGCGCAGCTTCACGGCGGCGTCGGGGAGCGCGGCGAGCTCGTCGGCGACGCGGGCCGCGTTCCAGCCGTCGGTCAGCCGCGCCAGCCGCTCGAGGTCGGCGTACGGGAGTCCGAGCGCGCGGCCGACGTCGCGGATCGCGCCGCGCGAGCGGTAGGTGGCGAAGCTCGCGACGAGCGCGGCGTGCTCGCGCCCGTAGCGCTCGGTGACGCGGACGATCAGCCGCTCGCGGATGTCGCGCGGGAAGTCGAGGTCGATGTCCGGGACGGATGCCAGCTCCCGGTTGAGGAAGCGTCCGAGCGAGAGCCCCGCCGCCACCGGGTCGACGTGCGAGAGCCCGGTCAAGTAGCAGACGAGCGAGCCGACGGAGGAGCCGCGACCGCGGCCGGGCGGCAGCAGGTGGCGCATCGAGCCGGGCCCGCGCACCTCGCGGGCGACCTCGCGCGCCAGCTCCAGCACCTCCCAGTGGAGGAGGAAGAACCCGGCCAGCCCGAGCTCGTCGACGAGGGCGAGCTCCTCGTCCAGCCGCCGTCGCGCCGCGCCGCGTAGCCTGCTCCCCGGCGGGTAGCGCTCGGCGAACGCGCGCTCGCAGACGCGGCGGAGCCGGACGATCGCCGGATCGGAGCCGCCGGAGAAGTCGGGGTAGCGGTAGCCGAGCTCCTGCGTCAGGTCGAACTCGAGCCGCGCGGCCAGCTCCACGGTACGCACGACGGCGTCGCGGTCGTCGGGGAAGCGCTCGAGCATCTCGGCGGGCGGCACGAGGACGGACTCGTGGTTGCCGCGCCGCTCGCGCTCGCAGCCGTCGAGCGAGGTGCGGCAGCGCACCGCGACGAGCACGTCCTGGAGCGCGGCGCGGCGGCGGTCGTGCGCGTGCACGTCGCCCGTGGCGACCGTCTGCACTCCGAGCGTCTCGGCGAGGTCGCGCAGGGCCGCGTTGCGGCGGGCGTCGCCGCGCTCGTACGGGCGTTGCAGCTCGACGAAGAAGCGGTCGCGCCCGAAGGCGCGCGCAAGCCGCGCCGCCCCCTTCGGGTCGCGCACCGCGAGCCCGTGGCGGGCGCAGCCGGAGAGGCAGACGAGCCCCTCGTTACGCTCCTCGAGCAGGCGCGGGTCGAGGCTCGGCGCAAGCGGCTCGCGTCCCTCCGCCGGGCGCGTCCCCGCGTGCGCGGCGGTGAGCAGGCGGCACAGGTTCGCGTAGCCCCGCGGCGTCTCGACGAGCAGCGTCACGTGGGAGCCGTCCGCGAGCGTCACCTCGGCGCCGGTGATCGGGCGGACGCCGAGGTGCTTCGCCGCGTGCGCGAGCTCGAGCGATCCGTACACCCCGTCGTGGTCGGTGAGCGCGAGCGCCTCGTAGCCGAGCTCCGCCGCGCGCGCCGCCAGCTCCTCCGGCTGCGAGGCGCCGTCGAGGAACGAGTACGCCGAGTGGGCGTGCAGCTCGACGTAGGTCATGGTGCGCAGCGGCGGAGGCATTCTCGGCAGCCGAGCTCGACGAGGGCGAGCGCTCGCCGCGCGGGCACCGGATCCTCGGCGAGCCGCCGCGCTTCGCTGCGGTCGAGATCGTCTTCGAGCCGGGCTGGGAAGGCGTCGACCCACACACCCCCGACGGCCACACGAGCTCGCTGCGGAAGCGCTGACGTCACGCCCTCGAGTCTATGCGAACACACGTTCGCACCGCGTCGATGGCTTCGCTGCTGGCGCCGCGGCCGCCGGACGGGACGATGCTCGTCGCCGCAGCGGCGGCGCGGGCCGCGGCGCTGCCGGCACGCCGGCGGAAGGGGCGGTACGCTCGCCGCGCGCCGGTAGCTCGCCGGCTCGTGCGAGCGGCGAGACCACCCATCACGCGCCGCTCGCTGCTACGGGTGGTGGACGCGCGCCCACAGCGGCCGCTCGTGCGGCCCGAGCGGCACGAAGTCCATCCCGTCCGGCGTGTTCAGCTCGTCCGGGCCGCGGCCGGGCCGTCCGCGATGCCCGTACTGCCAGACGATCCGGTTCCGGCGCGGGTCGACGATCACCACCCGGTCGCCGTAGTCGTCGTTGATCGCGACGTCGCCGTTCGGGAGCATCATCGCAAGCGAGGGGTGGTCGAGCGCGCCCCACCCCGACGCGGGGCCGTAACGCCAGAGCACCCTCCCGCGCCGGTTCATGATCAGTGCAGCGCCGGGGCTCGCGTAGTCGGCGAGCAGGATCCGCCCGCCGGGGAGCGGCTGCGGGTCGGACGGGTAGCTGACCGGTGCCTGCACCGCCCAGCGCAGCCGGCCGCTGCGCGAGATGTCGTCGATCCACGAGCCCTGGATCTCGGAGACGAGCACGCCGCCGTCTGGGAGCGGCGTGTCGCCGTTGACGGCGCCGAGGTAGCGCGGCGGGTCGTGGCGGCAGACGCCGGTCGTTCCGAGCTGCCGCACGATCCGCTGGCGGCGGATGAAGAGGACCCGGCAGTTGTAGGCGTCAGCGACGGTCAGCATCCCGTCCGGGAGCACGTAGGCGTCGTCGGGCGTGTTGAGCAGGCCGGGGCCGCTCCCGCGCACCTCCGGCCGCCCATAGAGGTGCCGGACGCGGTGGCTCGCGATCGTGACGGAGAGGATGGTGTGCGCCTCCTCCTCGTTGGAGACGATCGCCCGCCCGCCCGGCTCGACGAAGGTGTCGTCGTCGAAGTGGAGCCGGATCCCGCGGGCAAGGTCGCGGGCGTCCGGGAAGCGCCAGAGGACGCGGCGGTGAGCGTCGACGAGCAGCATCCGGTTGTTGCCGCGGTCGGCGATCAGGAGCGCCCCGGGCAGCGGCCCGGCGATCGTGGCCGGCCGGACAGGACGGAGCCGGCGCGGAGGCCGTGCTTGCGGCGCCGCCGTCGCTCCTCCCGCCGCGTGAAGGGGAGAGCGTCCGCCGCGGACGACGACGGCGATGACTGCGAGCGCTCCGACGACGCCCGCGACGACGAGGAGCCTGCTCACCCGCCGCGTACGCCGGGATCGGTGCGATCGCGTCATGCCGCGACACTACCCGACGTCGGGAAAGCGGCGCGCAGGCGCTATGCGAGCTGCGGTCGGCCGGCGCCCGGCGTCGACTCCCGAGCGTGCAGCCGGCGCGGGATCCGCCCGGCCCGACGGGCCGCGTAGCCCGCCTCGACCGCCTTGCGCATCGCCTCCGCCATGGCGACGGGATCCTCGGCCCGCGAGACGGCGCTCGCGACGAGGACGGCGTCGCAGCCGAGCTCCATCGCGAGCGCCGCGTCGGACGCGGTGCCGATGCCGGCGTCGAGGATCACCGGCACCTCCGCCTCCTCGACGATCACGCGCAGGTTGTAGGCGTTGTTGATCCCCGCGCCCGAGCCGATCGGCGAGCCGAGCGGCATCACCGCGGCGCAGCCCGCGGCCTGGAGCCGGCGGGCGAGGATCGGGTCGTCGTTCGTGTAGGGGAGCACGACGAACCCCTCCCCGACAAGCGTCTCGGCCGCCTGCACGAGCTCGACCGGCTCCGGGTAGAGGGTGCGGTCGTCGCCGATCACCTCGAGCTTGATCCAGCTCGTGCCGAACGCCTCGCGGGCGAGGCGGGCCGTGCGCACGGCCTCTCGAGCCGTGTAGCAGCCGGCGGTGTTCGGAAGCAGGAAGAGCCCAAGCCGGTCGACGACCTCGAGCGGCGAGCCGTCGCGCGCGGCCGGGTCGACGCGGCGCAGCGCGACGGTGACGATCTCCGCGCCGGAGGCCGCCAGCGCCGCCTCCATCTCGGCGAGCGAGCGGAAGCCGCCGGTGCCCATGATCAGCCGCGAGCGCCAGACGCGGCCGCCGAGCGGGAACGGCTCGTCCGGGGCCCTCGTCGCGAGCTCGGCGCGCACGCTCATCCTCCCGCCACCGCGTGCAGCACCTCGAGCTCCTGGCCCTCGGCGAGCACGGTCTGCGCCCACAGCTCCCGCGGCACCACCTCTCGGTCGAGCGCGACGGCGACGCCCCGGACCGCCTCCCCTGCGAGCTCGCGCACGACCGCGTCCACGGTCGTGCCCGGCGCGAGCGCCCGCTCCTCGCCGTTGACGACGACCCTCACGCGAACCTCCGCGGCGAGAACGGCTCCACCGCCTCCGGCGGCGGCGTCCCCGCGACGAGCGCCTCGATCGCCTCGGCGGTGACCGGCGTGAGCAGGATCCCGTTGCGGTAGTGCCCGCTCGCCACGAGCAGCCCGTCGACGCCCGTCTCACCGAGCAGCGGTCCGTTGTCGGGCGAGCCCGGCCGCAGCCCGGCGGTGACCTCGACGAGCTCGAGCTCGGCGATCTCGGGCAGCGCCCGGTAGGCCTCGCGCAGCAGCTCGAGCACTCCCCCCGCGGTGACAGCGGTGTCGAAGCCGCGCTCCTCGGTGGTCGCCCCGACGACGACCTCGCCGCTCGCGCGCGGGACGACGTACACGTGCTCGCTGCGGATCATCCGCTCGGCCGGGAGCTCGTCCGCCGGCGCGCGCAGCCGGACGACCTGGCCCTTCACGGGCCGCACCGGCAGCGGCACGGGCGCGAGGCCGTTGCGCCCGCTCCAGGCGCCGCCCGCAAGGAGGACGCGCTCCGCGGCGACGCGCGAGCCGTCGGCGAGGACGACTCCGCGCACGCCGTCGCCCTCTCGCACGAGGCCGACGGCCTCGGCGTCGGTGCGGAGGACGCCGCCGGCGGCGACGAGCGCGTCGACGAGAGCGGCGACCACCCGGCGCGGGTCGACCTGCGCCTCGTGCGCGGCGAGGAGCCCTCCCGCGCAGACGGGCGCGAGCCCGGGCTCGAGCTTCCGGCACTCGCTGCCCGAGAGGAGCTGCGCCTCGAGACCCATGCGTGCGAGCACGTCGTGCTCGCGCCGGACGACGTCCAGCTCGTCGCGGTCGAGCGCGACGACGAGCGTCCCGCAGCGGGCGAAGCCGACCTCGCGGCCGCTCTCGCGCTCGAGGTCCTCGGCGAAGGCGGGCCAGAGCTCGAGCGAGCGGCGGCCGAGGGCGGCGAGCGTCGCCGCGCCCGGCTCGGCCTCGGTGTCGGGGGCGAGGATGCCGGCGGCCGCGTGGGTGGCGCCCCGACCGGGCTCGCCGCGCTCGACCACCTCGACTCGCAGCCCCGTCCGGGCGGCGCGCCATGCGCAGGCGAGACCGACGATGCCCCCGCCCACGACGGCGAGATCGGCTCTGCTGTCCGCGCTCACAGCGCCTGGCCCTCCCTTCGCCGGTATGACCCGGATCAGGTTCTGACGGTCGGCGGCGCGTGCGGCCGCCCTCTCAGCCCGGCCAGCCCGGGCTCCCGCTTCAGGCCTGATCGTAATCGCTCCGCTAGCCTCCGGCGCGTGGACGCAGCCGACCGTCGCCCGCGTCTCGCCCGCTCGCGCCTCTACCTCGTCGTCGAGGCGCGGCCGCACGAGCGCGATCCCGGACCGCTGCTCGACGCGGCGCTGCGCGGCGGCGTCGACATCGTGCAGCTCCGCGACAAGGAGCTCGGCGACGACGAGCTGGTCGCGGCCGCGCAGCCGTTCCGCGAGGCGTGCGAGGCGCACGGAGCCCTCTTCATCCTCAACGACCGGCCCGAGCTCGTGGACGCGTGCGGAGCCGACGGCGTCCACGTGGGTCAGGGCGACGCGCCGCCGGCGGAGGCGCGGCGGATGGTCGGCCCGGAGCGGCTCGTCGGCGTCTCGACGCACTCGCGCGCGGAGATGCTCGCGGCGGCCGAGGCGGACTACCTCGGGGTCGGGACGATCTTCGCGACGCCGACGAAGCCCGAGAACGACGCGGCGGGTCTCGAGCTGGTGCGCGTCGCGGCGGCGACCGTGCGCGTGCCCTGGTTCGCGATCGGCGGCATCGACCTCGGAAACGTCGAGCAGGTGGCGGCGGCGGGCGCTCGGGGCGTCGCGGTGGTGCGCGCGATCCGCGACGCGGAGGATCCGGAGGCGGCGGCTCGGGCGCTGCGCGCCGTCGTCACGCGCCCCGCTGCGTGAACCACCCCCCTCCCGCGCCGTCGTGGAAGACGACGGTGCTCTCGCCGGTCTCGAGCACGACCTCGAAGTAGCGGCGGACGACCGGCTCCTCGGTCCACCAGCGGTCGAGGACGCGCCATTCCTCGCGCACCAGCGCGACCTGCCGGTGGTTGACCTGCCGCGGCGTCCCGTCGAA
>JADGHP010000040.1 GCA_019683855.1 Thermoleophilia bacterium | reverse complement strand
GAGCGCCGCGGCGAGGGCGAGAGCGCCCGCGCCCTCGGCGACGATCCGTGCCCGCGCCGCGAGCAGGCGCATCGCGGCCGCCGTATCGGCGAGCGGCACCGCGACCGCGACGTCGACGAGCTCTCTCGCGCGCTCCCACATCGTCGGCAGCAGGCCCCGCCCGCCGGCGCCGTCCACGAAGGAGGGCCGGTAGTCGATCTCGCGCGGCTCCCCCGCCGCGAGCGACGCGGCGAGCGGCGCCGCCGTCTCGGGCTCCGCCGCGACCACGCGCACCCCCGGCCGCAGGGCGCGGACGGCGCTCGCGATCCCCGTCGCAAGGCCGCCGCCGCCCCAGGGGACGACGACCGCGTCGAAGGCCTCGAGCTCCTCGACGAGCTCGAGACCGATCGTGCCGTTGCCGGCCATCACGGCGTCGTCCTCCACGGGGTGCACGAACAGCCCCTCGACGCCCTCTCGCCCGCGCTCGACCATCGTCCGCCACCACTCCTCGTGCGAGACCTGGATCACCTCGCCGCCGAGCCGCTCGACCGCGTCGAGCTTCACCCGCGGCGCGCCCTCCGGCACGACGATCCGCGCCGGGACGCCCGCCTGGCGGGCCGCCCACGCCACCCCCTGCGCCATGTTCCCGGCGCTGGCGGTGACGACCCCGCGTGCGAGCTCGGCCGCCGACGCGGCGCGCACCGCCGACAGCGCGCCGCGCAGCTTGAAGGAGCCGATCGGCTGGAGGCACTCGAGCTTGAGCCAGAGCTCGCACGGGGCGTCCGCGTCGAGGCGCAGGAGCGGCGTGCGCGCGACGGCGTCGGCGATCCGCCCGCGGGCCCGGCGGATCTCCTCGAGCGGGATCACGCGCGCCGGATCAGTCGTCGCGCTTCGCGAGCTCGGTCAGCTCCGTGCGCACGCGCCACAGCTCGGGGTACAGCTTGTGCTTGATCAGTCCCGCGAGCAGCTCGACCGGCGTCCCCTGCGTCCCGACGACGTCCTCGCCGATGATCCGCGCCACCACCTTGAAGTGGCGGAACCGCCAGACGCCGATCCGCTCGTCCCACTCGGTCAGGAGCTCCGCGAGCTGGTAGAGGTCCTCGTGCTCGCGGCCGCGCGTGTACACCTCGACGAGCGACAGGCCGCGCTCGCGGCGCACGTCGTGGAACGCCTCGAGCAGCGGCGGCGACACGCGCCGGATCTCGCGGAAGCCGGGCGAGTCGAACCCCGAGCCGTGGCCGAGCACGCGCCGCACCTCCTGGTACTCCCACGGCGACATCTGCTCGAGGTGCTCGAGGAAGCCCTCCACGTAGCGCACCGCCGCGCAGGCGCGCCGCAGCAGCCGGATCGCACCGGCGAGGTCGCGCGTCTCGATCAGGCGAGTCGCCTCCTCGACCTCCATCCACGCGTGCTTCAGCCACAGCTCCGACGACTGGTGCACCGTCTGGAAGAGGAGCTCGTCGCGGTGCACCCACTCGTCGGGCCCCTTCTGGAGCGAGAGCAGCTCGTCCGTGCGCAGGTAGCGCTCGTAGTCGCTCGCGCCGCGGCCCGGGAGGATCGGGGCGTACTCGTCGGTCTCGGTCGCCACGGCCGGACCCTAGCGCTTCTCGCTGCCGTCGAAGATGCGCATGGGCAGGCCGGCGAGCGGCACCCCGCCCTCGTCGGTGACGAGCCAGGTGTCCTGCATGTAGAGGCACGCCTGCCCGTCCTGCGAGATCGCGTGCGGGTGCATGGAGAGCACCATGCCGGCCTCGAGCTCGGTCTCGTCGCCCTCGCCGATCTTCGGGAACTCGATCATCGTCATCCCGATCGAGTGGCCGGTGACGTGGCCGAGCCGGTAGCCGCGCTCGTGGAACCCCTTCGAGACGGCGCGGTGCGCGTCGTGGGCGGTCGAGCCCGTGCGCAGCGCCTCCTGGGCGGCGGCGTAGTACTCCTCGTACGCCTCCATCATCCGCTTCGTGTCGTCGCTCGGCTCGCCCGGGCAGATCGCGCGCGACACCTCCACCCAGTGCCCGCCCGGGCCGGCCACCTCGAGCGAGGGGAGGACGAGATCGGTCGGCTCGATCCGCCGGGTGCCGGCGATCTTGAACTCGGGCAGAGCGGAGCCGTCGGGGCCGTCGAGCACCATGTCCATCGTCCAGCGGCCGCAGCCCTGGGAGACGAACCACTGCTCGCACGGAGCGAGGATCTCCCGCTCGGTCTTCCCGGGCGCGAACGCCTCCAGGAACACCCAGAAGCCCTCGGTGTTGATCCGCACCGACTCGCGCACCGAGGCGAGCTCGAGCTCCGACTTCACCATGCGCGCGTGGTCGAAGCCGACGTCCCAGCCGACGAGCTCGCAGGCGCCCTCGAGCGCGCGGTAGTCGCGCACGGTCATGATGTAGTCGAGCCCGTAGACGCCGACGCGCTTGCCCCGCACCCGGTCGGCGAGCCACTCGCCCGGCCGGTCGACGAACACCTGCTCCTCGATCCAGGTCGTCCCGTGCTCGCCCACGTAGCGGGCCTCGCTCGGGAAGACGATCGCCGGCTCTCCCTCCACGGGCAGCAGCACGTACGCGTAGCGGTGGACGATGTTGAACCCCGAGAGGTACGTCACCGCCCCCTCGAAGCCCGTGTACTCGTTGCCGCACGCGATCACCGCGTCCAGCCCGTCGCGCGCCGCCGCCTCGCGCACGAGCCGGTAGCGCCGCTCGACCTCCTCCCGCGGAAGCCCCGTGTACGTGATCTCTCCTACTGCTGCCACGACTGCTCCACCCCCTTCACGAGCGCCCAGATCGCCTCGTTGAGCGGAGTCGGCACGCCGTGCTCCCGCCCGAAGCGGACGATACCGCCGTTCAGGTAGTCGATCTCCGTCTGCCGACGAGCCTCGACATCTTGGAGCATGGACGAGCGGTGGTCGTAGGCGACCTCGGGCTTCGCGGCGTGGTCGATCAGCTCCTCCGGATCGGCGTCGAGGACGATGCCCTGCGCCGCCGCCACCGCCTTCCCCTCGGCGACGAGGCCGGACACGAGCGCGCGCAGGTCGGGCCGCTCGCAGACGCGGCCGTGCGTGAGACCCGTGAGGGCGCCGATCGGGTTCGTCGAGGCGTTGAAGATCACCTTCCGCCACTGCGGACCGCGCGCGTCGGGCACGGCGTGGGTGGGCATCCCGGCGCGCGTGCACGCGTCGGCGAGCCGCTCGATCTCCGCCAGCGGGGCCGGACGGGGCTCGAACGGGCCGAGCGTCGTGTCGCCCTTCACGTCCCACTGCACGACGCCCGGCTCGAGGATCTTCCCGGCCGGGAACGTCGTGCCGCGGATCACCCGCTCGACGTAGCGGGCGATCGTCTCCTCGTTGCCGATCCCGTTCTGCACCGTGGCCACGCAGCCGTCGGCGAACGCGTGCGCGGTGGCGGCGATCGCCGCCTCGGTGTGCATCGCCTTGGTGACGACGATCCCGAAGTCGCAGGGGGGCAGCTCCGCCGCGTCGGTCGTCGCGCGCGGCCGGCCGACCACCTCGCCGGCGCCGGTCAGCCGCAGCCCGCGCTCGTTGATCGCGTCGACGTGCGCCTGCGAGACGTCGTAGGCCCACACCTCGACGTCGTCGAGCAGCGACAGGTTCGCCGCGAACAGGGAGCCGACGGCCCCGCACCCCACGATGCAGATCCTCACGAGTAGCTTGCCTCCTTCGCCTTGACGAGCCGGTAGATCGCGGTCTGGAGCGGCACGGCGACGCCGACCCGCTGCGCCTCCCGCACGAGCGAGCCGTTGATCAGCTCGAGCTCGGTCGGGCGGCGCGCCTCGACATCCTCGAGCATGGACGGGTAGTGCCGGTGGCCGCGCTGCGTCGCGAGCACGTTCATCTCCCACGGGTCGTCGTGCAGCTCGACGCCGGCCGCCGCCGCCACCGCCTTGCCCTCGTCCATCAGGTCGCGCACGAGGTGGCCGAGGTCGGAGAGCCGCTCCCGCGCCGCGAAGTGGAAGTCGTGCGGCAGCTCGGTCAGCGCGGCGACGGCGTTCACCGTCGCGTTGAAGATGAGCTTCGACCACTGCGCCGGGCGCAGGTCGGCGAACGCCTCCGCCTTCAGCCCGGAGGAGGCGACGAGATCCGCGACCGCCCACGCATCGTCCTCCGTCGTGCCGCGGTAGGGGCCGATCCAGGTGGCCGTGTCGAGCACGTACTCGACGTGCGTGTCGCCGTGGCGGGTGCCGCTCATGAACGTGACCGCGGACAGCAGCGGCCAGTCGCCGTGAGCGGCGACGATCTCCTCGGCGCCGAGGCCGTTTTGCACCGTCATCACCGTCGCGCCCGGAAGCCGGCCCTCGAGCCGCGCGGCGAGCGGCTCGAGGTCGGTTCCCTTGCAGGCGAGGATGGCGAGGTCGACGTCGGGGAGAGCGGCCGCATCGGCGGTGGCGTGCAACCGCGCGGTGAAGTCCGCTCGCCCCGAGATGCGCAGCCCCTCGGTCTCGAGCGCCCGCGCGTGCTCGGCCCGGCGCGTCAGGACCCACACCTCGGCCACCCGCGCCAGGTGCGCGGCGAGCAGGCTCCCGATCGAGCCGGCCCCTGCGACGCAGACCCTGGTCACGCGTCCTTGAACCGGGGCATGACGTGCTTGGCGAAGAGCTCCTGCGCCTTGATCGCCTGCCAGTGCTCGGCGCCCCCCGGGTTGACGGTGATCGCGATCTCGGTCAGGCCCTCGCAGACCTCGATCGTGGCGCGGACCCGCTCGGCGACCTCGTCCGGCGTCCCGACCCAGACGACGTCGCCGGCGAGCATCTCCTCGTACGGCGTCTCCGCCAGCTTCTCGAGGATCCCCGAGGCGTAGAAGCCGTAGCCGGCCGCGTTGAGCGCGTCGGCGGGCGGCCGCGGGTGCTCGGTGAGCGGCGAGGCGTTGCCCGCGAGGAAGCCCCGCATGTGCCGCTCCGCCTCGCGCCGGGCGAGCTCGCCGTCCTCGTCGATGTAGCAGGCGTGGATCCAGACGATGTCCGGCGTCGTGCCGTACTCGGCGCACTTGGCCCGGTAGAGGTCGAGCTGGTCCTTCAGCGCCGCGTATGGGAGCAGCGGCGGCACCGCCACCGCCCAGCCGTGCTTGGCGGCGAGGTCGTACGTGCGGTCGGAGGTGCCGCCGAGGAAGACGCGGAAGCGGTGGCCGCTGAAGGGGACGATCTGGCTGTCGTCGATGTTCCAGTACTCGCCGTGGAAGCTGACCCGCTCGTTGTGGAGCGCCTCGATGAAGAGGTCGAGCGCCTCCTCGTAGCGGGGTCGTGAGCTCTCGTCGAGCGGAAGGCCGGCGGGGGAAGGGATCCAGCCGTGCCCGCGCCCCACGCCGAACTCGTAGCGGCCGCCCGTCAGGATGGAGAACTGGTGGATCGACGCCGCGAGCACGAGCGGGTTGTGGTACGGGAGGATGTGCAGCATCGCCCGGAACCGGATCGAGCGCGTCCGCGCAGCCGCGAGGCCGAAGAACCCGAACACGTTCACGGAGGCCGAGAACTTCGGGAAGAACGGGTGCTCGACGATCGCGTAGGCGTCGTAGCCGAGACGATCGGCGTTCTCGATCTGCTCGAGCACCTCCCCGTAGAGGGTCTCGTACGACTTGCCCGGCCAGCTCTGCAGCTCCGAGTACACGCTGAACTTCATCCGTCCTCCTCTCGCAACGGTTTACAGGGGGTCTCCAAGCCGCCGGAAGCGGCGGTCGTAGTAGAGGAGCGGGTCGGAGGGCACCTCCCCGCCCTCCCCGACGACGGCCTGCCGCACGAGGCCGACGACGAGCGTGTGGTCACTGACCTCGAAGGTCTGCTTCACGACGCAGTCGAGGTGCGCAAGCGCCCCGGCGACCGTCGCCGTCCCGTCGGGGAGCCGCTCGCAGAAGGCGTCGACGACCTTCGGGCCGCCCGGGACGGCGCCGAGCTCGGCGAGCTCGCGATGGCGGGCCGCGAGGATCGAGAGCCCGAAGCGGCCGCGGGCGAGCAGCGGCTCGCGGCAGCTCGCGGTGTGCGCGAGCGAGATCAGCACCTGCGGCGGGCGGGTGGAGAGCGAGCAGCAGGAATTGATCGTCAGCCCCCACAGCCCGCCCTCGACCTCGACGGTGACGATGACGACGCCGGTCGCGAAGGCGCGCATCGCGTCCTTGAACCGCTCGGGATCGACCGCGGCGCTCTCGCGCTCCTCGGCGAAGATCCGGTCGGACTCGATGAGGCCACGCACGAGGACGACGTCGGGATGCACCTCGAGGTCGGAGTAGTCGCTCACCTGCCTCCCCTTCCCGTCACGCCGACTCGGTCGCAGTGGGCGCCTCCGCGCGCCGACGGCGCGGAGGCAGGCGCAGCTCGCGGCCGCCGGTGAGCCCGCCCGGGCGCGCGATCAGAACGATCGCCATCAGCGCGCCGACCACGATCACCCGCGTCCCGGCCGGCAGGTCGAGGTGCGCGCCGAAGACGTCGATGCCGTTCTCCGCCGCGGCGAGCAGCGAGTCGAGCCCGCTGACGGCGAGCGCGCCGACGACCGCGCCGAGCAGGCTCGTCGACCCGCCGACCACGAGCATCGCGAGCGTCACGAAGGTCAGGTCGAGGTAGAGCGCCTCGGTGTTGAGCGGCAGCAGGTGCACGTAGAGGCCGCCCGCGAAGCCGGCGAGCGCGCCCGAGAGCACGAACGCGACGAGGCGCTGGCGGTAGACGGAGATCCCCGCCGCCGAGGCCGCGGCTGGATCCTCGCGGGCCGCACGAAGCTGCCGGCCGAAGCGGCTGCGCTGGTACGCGAACGCGAGCGCGACCGCGATCAGCGCGCCGATCGCCGCCTGCCACAACCCGGTCGTCTCCGGCACCGACGAGAACGTGTTCAGGCCGGGGCCGATCTTGTCGTAGTAGCGCAGGACGTTGTGCACGATCTCGAGCACCGCGAAGGTGGCGATGCCGGCGGCGAGGCCCGACAGCCGCATGAGCGGCAGCCCGACGAGGAGCGCGAGCACCGAGCCGGCGAGCGCCGCGAGCGCGAGCGAGGGGACGTTGCCGACCGTCGTGTCGCGCAGGAAGCCAGCGAGGTTCGGCATGATCGCCGGCTTCTCGCTCGCCGGCACCGAGAGCACGCCGGCCGTCCACGCGCCGAGCGCGACGAAGCTGACGTGCCCGAACGAGAGCACCCCCGAGTTGCCGATGAAGACGTAGAGGGCGACGACGATCGAGACCTTGACGAGCGTGTCGACGAAGTACGTCTCGGTCGAGCTCGAGACGGCCATCCCGACGAGCGCCGCCCCGAGGACGAGCGCCGCCGGACCCGCCAGCTCGGTGAGCTGCGCCGCCCGCCTCATACGCGCTCCACGGAGCCGCGACCGCGGGTGAAGAGCCCGTTCGGCCGGACGAGCAGGACGAGAATCACCGCCGCGAACAGGAACGTCGGCAGGTACTGGCTCTGGTTCGTCGGGAGCGCGCCGCCGAGGAGCCCGCTGGCGAAGCCGATCGCGAACCCCCCGAGGGTCGCGGGCACCGGCCGGTTGAGGCCGCCCAGCACGACGCCGGCGAGCACGACGATCGTGTCGCGCAGCGCGAAGTCGGGCGTCACGAGCGGGTTCTGCACGGTGAGCATCACGGAGACGACCGCGGCGAGAGCGCCGGAGACGAGCACGGCGCCCGCGATCACGCGGTTGGCGCGGACACCGAGCATCCGCGCGGTGCGGAAGTCCATCGAGGCGGCGCGCATCTGCAAGCCGACCGACGTCCGCCCGAGCAGGAGCTGCAGGCCGAGCAGGCAGCCGGCGGCGACGACGACCGAGACGATCGCGATCTTGCGGATGTCGACGCCCGAGATCGAGACGGGGCGGTTGAGCGGCGCGAGCGAGGTGGCGATGTCGCCGAGCGGGCCGAACGCGAGCAGCGCGATGCTCTGGAGCAGGAACGCGACCGCGAACGTCGCCACGAGCATCACCGCCGGGGAATGGGTGCGCAGCGGTCGGAAGACGAGCCTGTCCATCGCCGTCGAGAGCGCGAGCACGACGCCGAAGCAGAGCAGGATCCCGCCCCAGGTCGGCCACTGCCAGCGGGAGGAGAAGGCGAGCGCGTAGGCGCCGGCCATGACGAGCTGGCCGTACGCGAAGTTGACGAGGCGCAGCACGCCGAACACGAGGCCGATGCCGACGGCCATCAGCGCGTAGACGCCGCCAAGCGCGAGCGCGTCCGCGAGCGTCTGCCAGTCGATGTTGAGGATGGCTGCGGTCATGCGAAGTAGGCGGAGACGAGCTTCTCGGTGTCGTCGGCGTCGCCGGGCCCGAGCGTCAGGCGCAGCTCGCCGTTGGCGAGGACGTGGCAGCGGTCGGCGAACGCGACGGTGCGCTGCGCCCGCTGCTCGACGAGGAGGATGGCGAGGCCGCGCTCGCGGATGGCGGCGAGCGCGTCGAAGACGACGTCCACGATCCGGGGCGCGAGCCCGAGGGAGGGCTCGTCGAGCAGGAGCACGTCCGGCTCCGCGACGAGCGCGCGGGCGATCGCGAGCTGCTGCTGCTGGCCGCCCGACAACGCCCCGGCCGGCCGCCGTCGGAAGTCTCGGATCACGGGGAAGAGCTCGTAGGCGCGCTCGAGCGCGGCGCCGACGTCGCCCCCGGGCCGGCGGGCCGCGAGCCCGAGACGGAGGTTCTCCTCCACCGTCAGCTCGCCGAAGATGCGCCGTCCCTCCGGGACGAGGGCGATCCCGCTGCGAGCGACGTCCTCCGGGCTGCGCCCGACGAGCGAGACGCCGTCCAGGCGAACGTCTCCGCCGGCGATCGGCGCGGCGCCCATGATCGCGTGCAGCGTCGAGGACTTGCCTGCGCCGTTCGGGCCGATCAGCCCCACCACCTCGCCCGGCTTCACCTCGAGCGAGAGGCCGCGCACGGCGCGCACCGGGCCGTGACGCACCTCGAGGCTCTCGAGCACGAGGGAGCTCATTCCTCCTCCTCGCGGACGGCGCTCTCGCCGAGGTACGCGGCGGCGACGTCGAGGTTGCCGCGAATCTCCTCCGGCGCCCCCTCGGCGAGCGTCTCGCCCTGGTCGAGCACGTGGATGCGGTCGCACACCTCCATGATCAGCGCCATGTTGTGGTCGATGAGCAGGACGCCCGCGCCGTGGTCGTCCCGGACGGAGCGCACCGCGGCCGCGAGCTCGGGCACCTCCGCCTCGGGGAGACCCGCCGCCGGCTCGTCGAGCAGCACGAAGCGGGGGTCGGTCGCGAGGGCGCGCGCGACGCCGAGCCGACGCTCGTCGCCGTGGGCGAGCGCGGCGGCGGGCAGGTCCGCCTCGTCCGCGAGGCCGAGCAGCTCGAGCAGCTCGTCGGCCCGCCGCGCCGCCTCGCGGGGAGAGACGCCGACGCCGAGCGCCGCCACCTCCACGTTCTCCCGCACCGAGAGCGCGCGGAAGGCGTGACTGTGCTGGAAGGTGCGGGCGAGGCCGTGCCGGCCGCGGCGGTGCGCCGGCCAGCGCGTCACGTCGCGGCCCTCGAGCAGCACCTGCCCGCGGGTGGGGCGGTCGAAGCCGCTCAGGATGTTCACGAGCGTCGACTTGCCGGCGCCGTTCGGGCCGATCAGCCCCACCACCTCGCCGCGTCGCAGCTCGAGCGAGACGTCGCGCAGCGCCTCGACGCCCTCGAACGAGCGCGACACGGAGGAGGCCCGGAGGGCTTCCCCGGGCCTCCCCTCCACTGCGTGCGAGACCCCCAACGCTCCGCTACTTGATGCTCGGCACGACCTTCGCCGTGACGGTGCCGAGCTGGCGGGGCTTGTTGTCCTGGATCTCGATCACCCGGTAGGCGCGACCGAAGACCGAGTGCAGCTTCGGCGAGAAGCTGACGAGGCCCGAGAGCGTCGGCACCTTGTGGAAGCGCTCCATGACCGCGGCGAGCGTCGCGCCCTTCGTCGACCCGTGCGCCCGCTTGATGGCGGTGACGAGGCCGTCGATCGCGGCCGGGCCGGTGAGGAAGCCGCCGGTGGCCGCCTTCACCTGCTTCGCCAGCTTGTTGACGGCCTTGTTCGGATCCTGGCCGAAGGCGTTGGCGTAGGTGACGAAGAAGTAGTTCGTCACCGGCGGGTTCTTCGGCAGCCAGTAGGTGCCGTCGCCGGCCCACGAGTTCAGGATCGGGGTGTCGTTGCCGAGCGAGCGGAGCCCCGAGACGAGCGTCGAGAGGGCGCCGAACGCGCCGGCGGTCGAGGTGACGATCACGTCCGCCTTCACGTTGTTGAGGCGGCTGACCGCGTTCTGGACGTTGTTGCCGCCGAGCGACTGGTAGGTCTCCTCGTCGACGATCTTGCCGCCGAGTTGCTGCCAGCGCGCCTTGAACGCCTGGACGACGTTCTTGAAGTAGACGATCACCGTGTCGGTGGCGAGGGCGGCGCTCCGCCAGCCCTTGCTCCACGCCCACTGCGCCATCGCCGACCCCTCGTCCTGGGCGACGTTGCCGAAGCTGAAGGCGAGCTTGCCCTTCGCCCCGAACCGCTTCGGGCCCATCTGGTCGGTGCCGATGCACGGCGCGACCGCGAGCACGCCGCGGTTGATCGCCTCCTGGACGACCGGCGCTGCGAAGTCGACGTCGCACGTCGTGAAGATGACGTCCGCGCCCTGACCGAGCAGCTTCGTCGCGCACGCCTTCGCGATCGCCGGCTTGTTGCCCTGCGTGTCGCAGGTCTTGATCTGGAGCGGCCGTCCCATCACCCCGCCGTGCGCGTTCACCTGCTTCACGCGGATCTGCGCCGCCGCCAGCGCCGGGTTGTCGAACGGCGCCATCGCGCCCTTCGAGTCGTATGCCCAGCCGATCACGATGGGCTTGCCGGCGTGAACCCGAGCCGCCGCGGTCGCGGCGAGGACGAGCGCCGCGGCGGCGGTGAAGACGAGCGCGAGCTGCACCCGTGTTCTTCCCGTCATGTCTCTCCTCTCCGGGCCGGGCTCAGGTGCCGCGACCCTCCGTTCCTCTCTCGGTTGCGTTCCAGCCAACACTGGGCGAAAGCCTCCCGACCACGGCGGGCGAGCTCTTCGGCGTCGAGCGCCCAGAGCGAGTCCGGGTACGCGTTGCCGAAGGTGCCGTCGTCGGAGAAGATCTCGAGATCGTAGAAGCCGTCCCACCCGGCGGCGTCGAGCGCGCCGAGGATCGCCGGCACGTCGGCTGCGCCCGCGCCGGGGAGCACCCGGTCGGCCCAGCCGCGCGTGGGCTGCCGCCAGTCGTTCACGTGGACGCCGGCGATGCGGTCGGCGTAGCGCGGGATCTCGTCGAGCAGGCCGGGAGCGTTCCAGAGGTGCCAGACGTCGAACTGGATGCCGACGACCTCCTCGACGCCCGCCTCGTCGATCAGCTCCGCCGCCTCGGCGAGCGTGCTCACGAGCGACCAGTCCTCGATCCCCTCGCGCTGGAACGGCTCCAGCGCAAGCCGCACCCCCGCGCGTGCCGCCTCGGCGGCGACCGTGCGCAGCCCGTCGACGACGAGCGCGCGCGCCTCGTCCGGGTCGCGGTCGCCCGCGGGCCCGGTGAGGCAGACGACCGCGCTCGGCGAGAAGGCCGCGAGCCGGTGCACCGACGCGCACAGGGCCTCGATCCGCGCCTGCGGCTCCTCGGGTCCGGGCAGGAGCGGCAGCGGCAGGATCGAGGGCACCGCCGGCACCGCGGACGCGGAGCCGAGCCCGCTCGCGGCGAGCTGCTCGAGCGCCTCGCCGTCGGGCCCCTGGCCGAGCTTCAGCTCCCAGATCCCGATCGCGTCCACGCCCGCGGCAGCATACGCGCGCACGTCGTCGCCGAAGCTCGCGGCGAAGGTACTCACCTGCGAGACGGAGAACGGTGGAAGGCTTGGTAGTTCCGTCGTCACGGTCGCTTGGGAATCGTGTCATGGATTTGACATGTGATCAAGTGTGGTTCACGCTCCATGTCCGTGAAACGCTCTCTCTCCTCCACTGAGACGACCGTACGGCACCGAACGATGGCCGAGGCGGCCCTCGAGCGGTTGCGCGAGGCGATCATCCTCGGCGAGCTGACACCCGGGACGCCGCTGCGTCTCGAGGATCTCGCGCACTCGCTCGGGATGAGCATCTCCCCGATCCGCGAGGCGGTGCGCCAGCTCGAAGCGCTGGGGCTCGCCGAGCACGTGCCCCACCACGGCGCGAAGGTGATGGGGCTCGACGTCGAGGAGCTGCGCGAGCTGTTCTCGATCCGGCTCGCGCTCGAGACGATGGCGGTGCGGCGCGCGGCGGAGCTGTTCGAGC
>JADGHP010000039.1 GCA_019683855.1 Thermoleophilia bacterium | reverse complement strand
CGATACTCCCGCCCGATCCGCGCGACAAGCGGAGCGTGGCTCACGCCGAGGCCGAGCACGAACCGCCCCGGGTACGCCTCGGCGAGCGCGGCGGCGCCGGTCGCGGCGAGCAGGAGCCCCGCGTGCGCGAACGCCTCCCTATTGAGCGGACTCTCGCCGAACCAGAGCGCCCCGTAGCCGAGCGCCTCGAGCTCGCGGGCGGCCTCGCGCTCCTCGGCCGCGGGCCGCAGCCCGAGCTGTCCCAGCCACACGCCCACGCGCCCGAGCTCCATGCCCGGATTCTCCCCGAACGCGGGGACGGCGCGCGATCCGATTGACATTCCTTATGATAGCAATTAGTCTGACGAATCTCTATCTACTCAGTAGGCATTACAGGAAAGGAGCATCATGCCGCGCAGACTCCTGCTCGTCCTCCTCACGCTCGCCGCCGCCGCAGCGGCACTCGCGGCGTCCGCCGCTGGCTCGCCCTCGCGCCGCTCCGCCGCACACCTCTCGCTCGTCGCGTACTCGACGCCGGCGGCGGCGTTCGCGAAGATCATCCCCGCCTTCCAGGCGACCGCCGCCGGCAAGGGCGTCACCTTCGACCAGTCATACGGCCCCGCCGAGACCCAGGTGCGAGCCATCCTCTCGGGTCTTTCCGCCGACGTCGTCGACTTCGCCCTCGAGCCCAACGTCACCGACCTCCTGAGGGCCGGCCTCGTCTCCCCCACGTGGAACCAGAACCGCTACCACGGTTTCGTCACGCGCTCGGTCGTCGTGTTCGTCGTCCGCGACGGCAACCCGAAGCACATCCGCACCTGGGACGACCTCGTCAAGCCCGACGTCCAGGTAGTGACGCCGAACCCGTTCACCTCCGGCGGGGCTCGCTGGAACGTGATGGCCGCCTACGGCGCGATGCTGCGCGAGCATAAGACGCCCCAGCAGGCGGTCGCCTACCTGCGCGACCTCTTCCGAAACCACGTCGTCTCGCAGGACACGAGCGCCCGCAACGCCCTCCAGACCTTCCTCGCGGGTAAGGGCGACGTGCTCCTCACCTACGAGAACGAGGCGATCCTCGCCAAGCAGCAGGGTCAGCCGGTCTTCTACCTCGCGCCCAAGGCGACGATCCAGATCGAGAACCCGGTGGCCGTCCTCTCGACGAGCCGCAACAAGGCGGCCGCCCAGGCGTTCCTCGACTACCTGTACACGCCCGCCGCGCAGACGATCTTCGCGCAGACGGGCTACCGTCCGGTCGTCCCCTCGGTGTACCGACGCTTCGCCGCCCAGTACCCGATCCCCAAGCAGCTCTTCAAGATCGGCTACGTCGGCGGCTGGCCCAAGGTGACGAAGCAGTTCTTCGACCCGAAGACGGGCGTGATGGCGAGGATCGAGCAGGAGCTCGGCGTCTCGACCGATGGCTGAGGTGACTGCACCGCTCGCCCAGCCCCTTGCGAGCGGCGCGCGCCGACAGGCGTCGGGCGCGCCGCTCCTAGCTGGGGCTCTCAGCGCTCTCTATCTCGGGGTCGTCGTCCTCGCGCCGCTCGTCGCGCTCGCCTTCGCGGCGGCCGGCGACCGCCGCGCCTTCTGGGAGGCGACGACCAACCCGGAGGCAGTGGCCTCGATCGAGCTGACGCTCGCGGTGTCGGCAGTCGTGGTGGCGATCGACGTCGCCGCGGGCACGGCGATCGCCTGGGTGCTCACGCGCGACGAGTTCCGCGGCCGACGGCTCGTCGACGCACTGGTCGACCTGCCGCTCGCGTTGCCCACGATCGTGGCCGGGCTCACCCTGCTCGCCCTCTACGGCCCCCGCGGCGGCCTCGGCGTGAACGTCGCCTTCACCCGCGCCGGGATCGTCCTCGCGCTGCTGTTCGTGACCCTGCCGTTCGTCGTGCGCACGGTGCAGCCCGTGCTCGGCGAGATCGACCGCGAGCTGGAGGAGGCGGCGGCCTCGCTCGGCGCCGGCCGGCTCGCCACCTTCCGCCGCGTCGTGCTGCCCGCGATCGTGCCTGCGATCCTCTCCGGGGTCGCGCTCGCCTTCGCCCGCGCGATCGGCGAGTTCGGAGCAGTAGTGCTGATCAGCGGCAACCTCCCCTTCAAGACCGAGGTGGCCTCCGTCTACGTCTTCGGCCGCTTGAACGCGGGCGACCGGGCCGGCGCGGCGGCGATCTCCATGCTCCTGCTCGCGCTCTCGTTCGCGACCCTCCTGCTCGTAGCCGCGCTCCGGCGCAGGGTGACCCGACATGAGCGCTAGGCTCGCGCTGCGCGCCGCAGTGCTCGGTTACCTGGGACTCTTGCTCGCGGCGCCCGTGGGGCTCGTCTTCTGGCGCACCTTCGAGCACGGGCTCATCCCCGTCTGGCGGGTACTCTCGAGCCACGACGCGGCGCACGCGCTCTGGCTGACCGTGCTGATCACGGCGATCGCGGTGCCGCTCAACACCATCGTCGGCGTCGCGTGCGCGCTCGCGATCGTCCGGCACCGTTTGCCCGGCTTCGGACTCGTGAACACGCTCGTCGACCTGCCGCTCGCCCTCTCGCCGGTCGTCGTCGGGCTCGCGCTCTTCTCCTTCTACGGCCGCGACGGCCTCGTCGGCGGCTGGCTCGAGGCGCACGGGATCCGCGTGCTCTTCTCGCTGCCGGCGATACTGCTGGCGACGATCTTCGTCTCGCTGCCGTTCGTCGTGCGCGAGGTCGTGCCCGTACTCCGAGAGATCGGGGTGGAGCAGGAGGAGGCGGCAGCGACGCTCGGCGCCTCCGACCTGCAGACCTTCCTGCGCGTGACGCTCCCGGCCATCCGCTGGGCCGTCACCTACGGCGTCGCGCTGACGACGGCACGAGCGCTCGGCGAGTTCGGCGCGGTGAGCGTCGTCTCGGGCGCGATCCAGGGTCGGACGGAGACGCTGACCCTCTATGTCCAGCGCTCCTACGAGGGCTTCGACACAGTCGGCGCCTACGCGGGCGCAACCGTGCTCGCCGCGCTGGCAATCTGCGCGCTCGTCCTCATGAGCTTCCTGCAGCGAAAGGGGGAGACACGATGATCGCGGTGGAAGGAGTGCACAAGCGGTTCGGCGACTTCGTCGCGCTCCACGACGTGAGCATCCGGGTCGAGAAGGGCTCGCTGACGGCGCTGCTCGGCCCGAGCGGCAGCGGCAAGTCCACGCTCCTGCGGGTGATCGCCGGTCTGGAGCGCCCGGACTCGGGCCGGGTCGCGATCGGCGGGGTGGACGTCACCGCGCGCCCGCCGCAGGAGCGCGGCATCGGCTTCGTCTTCCAGCACTACGCCGCCTTCAAGCACATGACCGTGGCCGAGAACGTCGCCTTCGGGCTTCGGATCCGGCGCCGGCCGCGGGCGGAGATCCGGGCGCGCGTGGCGGAGCTCCTCGCACTCGTCCAGCTCGAGGGACTCGCTGATCGTTACCCGGCACAGCTCTCCGGCGGCCAGCGGCAGCGGATGGGGCTCGCGCGCGCGCTCGCGGTCGAGCCGCAGGTGCTCCTGCTCGACGAGCCGTTCGGCGCGCTCGACGCGCGCGTGCGCAGGGACCTGCGCGCCTGGCTGCGCCGCCTCCACGACGAGACGCACACGACCACGATCATCGTCACGCACGACCAGGAGGAGGCGATGGAGGTGGCCGACGAGGTCGTGCTCATGCGGCGGGGCCGCGTCGAGCAGATCGGATCCCCGCGCGAGCTGTACGAGCGGCCCGCGAGCGAGTTCGTGCTCACGTTCATCGGCCCGGTCAGCCGCGTCGCCGGCGCCTGGGCGCGGCCGCATGACGTCGAGATCCGGCTCGCGCCGGACGGAGCGGACGAGGAGGCGATGGTGGAGCGGATCGTCCACCTCGGCTTCGAGGTGCGGGTGGAGCTCGTCGACCGCGAGGGCGAGCGGCTGACGGCCCAGCTCACCCGCGACGAGGCGGAGGAGCTGGAGCTGGCACGCGGCGACGTGGTCTGGCTCCGGGCGCGCCGCCTCGCCCGGCCCGTGGGCGGCGAGCCGGGACACGGCTCGAACGGCCACGTCCGGTAACAGTTACCGGACACGGCTCGAATGGCCATGCCGGCCAGTTCGCGACCGCGCGACGAGCTCGGCGAGCGTCGTCCCCTCGAGGACGCCGCGCATGCTCGCCCGCAGCTCGATCCACAGCGACTGGAGCCCGCGCGCGGCGCCCGTGTACTCGACGCGCTCGGGCCGGGCGCCGCGCACGCTCGCGATCGGCCCCTCGAGCGCCCGGATCACGTCGGCGACGCTGATCTCGTCGGCCGGCCGCGCGAGCCGGTAGCCGCCCTCGACGCCCCGCTGCGCGGCGACGATCTCGGCGCGGCGCAGCTCGGCGAGGATGCTCTCGAGGAACTTCGGCGGGATCCCCTGCGCGGTTGCGAGCCGCTCGCCCTTCACCGGCCCGGGCGGCGCTGCGGCCAGCTCGAGCAGCGCCCGTAGGGCGTAGTCCACCTTCGCCGAGACGCGCACGCGGCTATTCTCCAAGAGCCAGCCGCCGGCGGAGGCGACCCGCGCCCGCGCATGTCGGGCGCGCCGCCGACGGTCCCGTCACTCCACCGTGACCGTCTTGGCCAGGTTTCTCGGCTGGTCGACGTTGAGGCCGCGCAGGCGCGCGATCCGGTAGGCGAGCAGCTGCAGCGGGACGACGGCGAGCGCCGCCTGCAGGAACGCCGGCGTGCGCGGGACGTAGATCACGTCGTCGGCGTGGTGCTGGATGTCCTCGTTGCCGTCGGTGGCGATCGCGATCACGTGCGCGCCCCGGGCCCGCGTCTCCTGGATGTTGGAGACGATCTTGTCGTAGACGTGGATGTTCGTCGCGACGACCACCACCGGCGTCCCCTCGTCGAGCAGCGCGATCGGCCCGTGCTTCATCTCGCCCGCCGAGTAGGCGTCGGTCGGGATGTACGAGATCTCCTTCAGCTTGAGCGCGCCCTCGAGCGCCACCGGCAGTCCGATGTGGCGGCCGAGGTAGAGGAAGAACGGGGCGTCGTGGAACCGCCGCGCGATCTGCTCGATCGGGTGCTCGCCGTCGAGGAACTCCTGGATCTTCTCGGGCAGCTCGTGCAGCCGGTCGAGGATGAAGTCGATCTCCTCCTGCGGCAGCGTGCGCCGGATCTCGGCCAGCTTGAGCGCGAGCAGGCTGAGCAGCGCCACCTGCGCAGTGAAGGTCTTGGTCGCCGCCACCCCGACCTCGAGCCCGCAGCGGGTGAAGAGCGTCGCGTCCACCTCGCGCGTGATCTGCGTGCCCATCAGGTTCGTGATCGCGAGCGTCCGGGCGCCGGCTTCGCGCGCGAGCTTGACCGCGTTGACGGTGTCGCGCGTCTCGCCCGACTGCGAGATGCCGATCACGAGCGTGTCGCGCGAGAGCACCGGGTTGCGGTAGATCCACTCGCTCGCGATGTCGGGCTCGACCGGGATCCGGGCCCACTCCTCGATGATGTAGCGGCCGACGACGCCGGCGTGGTAGGCGGTGCCGCAGGCGACGATCACGATCCGGCGCAGGTTGCGGATCTCCAGCTCGGTCATGCCGAGCGCCTCGAGCACGAGCTGGTGGCCGCGGACGCGATCCCCGATCGTCTCCGCAACCGCCTCCGGCTGCTCGTAGATCTCCTTGAGCATGAACGTCTCGTAGCCGCCCTTCTCGGCGCTCTCCTCGTCCCAGTCGATCTCCTTCACCTCGGGGTGCGCGACCTCGACGCCGTCGCGGAAGAAGCGGGCGCCGGCGGGCGTGATCTCGACCACCTCGCCGTCGTCGGGGAAGACGACGTTGCGCGTCTCGGCGAGGAAGGCGGCGATCGAGGAGGCGAGGAAGGTCTCCCCGTGGCCGAGCCCGACGACGAGCGGCGTCTGGTGGCGGACGCCAACGAGCAGATCCGGGTGGTCGTGGTGGATGGCGACGATCGAGAAGTGCCCCTCGAGCTGCGGGTAGACGCGGACGAGCGCCTGCGCGAGGTCGCCGTCGTACTCCCGCTCGAGCAGGTGCACGACGACCTCGGCGTCGGTCTCCGAGCTGAACGCATGGCCCTGCGCGACCAGCTCCTCCTTCAGCTCGCGGTAGTTCTCGACGATCCCGTTGAGGACGATCGCGAGCTTGTCCGCGTCGCAGCCCGTGAGCGGGTGCGCGTTCTGCTCGGTGACGGCGCCGTGCGTCGCCCAGCGCGTGTGGCCGAGGCCGTGGCGCGAGACGGAGCCGTTCGCGCCCGCCGCCGCGACGAGGTTCTGCAGGTTGCCGACCGCGCGCACGTAGTCGAGGCGCTCCGCCTCGCGCAGCGCGATGCCGGCCGAGTCGTAGCCGCGGTACTCGAGGCGGCGCAGCCCTTCCAGCAGCAGCGGCTTCGCCTCCCTCTCGCCGACGTATCCGATGATCCCGCACACGATCGGGCTCCTTTCCGAGGCGGGGCGATCGTCCCCGGAAACGCGACGAGCCCGGCCTCCCGACCTCCCGCGTCGTCGCGGGCGGTCAGCCGAGCTCTCGTGTCACCAGCGCGCCGATCCTACCACAGAGCCGCTCCGCCTCCTCGGGACTCTCGGCCTCCGCGAGGACGCGCACGACCGGCTCGGTGCCGGAGGGGCGCACCAGCACGCGCCCGCGCCCGTCCAGCTCCGCGTTGACGCGCTCCACCTCCGCGAGGAGCGAGGACGGCAGCGGCCCGCGACCCGCGCGGGGCAGGTTCTGCTTGGCCTGCGGGAAGCGCGGCATCACCGCGGCGACCTCCGAGAGCGGACGGCCGTCGAGCGCCCCGCAGAGCAGCAGACCGGCCACCAAGCCGTCGCCGGTGACGTGGCCGTCGAGGTAGATGACGTGACCCGACTGCTCGCCCCCGAGCACGGCGCCCTCGCGGCGGAGCGCCTCGAGCACGTAGCGGTCGCCGACGTCGGTGGTGAGGACGCGGATGCCGCGCTCGGCCATCAGCCGGTGGAAGCCGAGGTTCGTCATCGTCGTCACGGCGACGGTGTCGACGCCGAGGTGGAGCGCGAGGATCGCGACGATCTGGTCGCCGTCGACGGGCTCGCCGCGCTCGTCCACCGCGAGCATGCGGTCGCCGTCGCCGTCGAAGGCGATGCCGAGGTCGAAGCCGCCCTCCCGCACGGTGGCGCTCAGCGCCGCGAGGTCGGTGGCGCCGCAGCCGACGTTGATGTTCGTCCCGTCGGGGGCGTTGCCGATCGCCTCCACCGTCGCGCCCAGCTCAGCGAACGCCCGCGGGCCGATGCCGGAGTACGCGCCGTTCGCGCAGTCGACGGCGACGCGCAGCCCGCTCAGGTCGGGGCCGAAGCGCTCGAGCACGTGCTCGAGGTAGCTGTCGACCGCGACCTCGACGCGGTCGATCTCGCCGCCGCCCCGCTCGGGCGCGTCGAGGAGCGCCTCGATCTCCTCCTCGGCCGCGTCGCTGAGCTTCTGCCCGTCGCAGTCGAAGAACTTGACGCCGTTGTACTCGGGCGGGTTGTGCGAGGCGGAGATGACCACGCCGAGGTCGAGGCGGAGCAGCGCCACGGCGGGGGTCGGCACGACGCCGGCGAGCACCGCGACCCCGCCCGCGGCGGCGACTCCGCGCGCGAACGCCTCCTCGAGCTCCTCGCCGGAGGCGCGCGTGTCGCGCCCGACGAAGACGCGACCGCCGCCGGCCCAGAGCGCCGAGGCCTTGCCGAGCCGCTCGACGAGCTCGGGCGTGATCAGCTCGCCGACGATCCCGCGGACGCCGTCCGTCCCGAAGTACCGCCTGGCCACGGGCGCGGACCTTAGCGGGCGTCTACGCGCCGCGCGGCAGGCCGTCGTCCCGGCGCGCCGCGCCGACGGGCGCGTACGGGCAGGCCGGATCCTCGCCGAGCGGGTCGCCGGAGGCCGCGTACGCGCGGGCGCGCGAGCCGCCGCAGAGGTCGGCGTACTCGCAGGCGCCGCAGCGACCGTGGAAGCGGGCGGCGCGGATCTCCCGCAGCAGCGGGCTGCCCTGGTAGATGTCGGGCAGGCTCCGCCGGCGCACGTTGCCGAGCGCCAGCGGCAGGAAGCCGGCCGGGTAGACGTCGCCGTCGTAGGAGACGAACACGATCCCCTTGCCGTCGCGCGTGCCCTTGGTCTGCGCGCGCGACTCGGCGCTCGGCTCGCCCAGGAGCGCGCGCAGGCGCGTCGCCAGCCGCTCGTACAGCGGCCCGGTCTCGCACGCGCGACCCTCGCCTCGCCAGGCGACGACGCGCCTGAAGAACGGGGCCTCGACGGTGCGCACCACGAAGCCGTAGCGGGACGCGTCGACGAGGAAGTGGCAGACGTCCTCGTTCTCGTGCGGCGCCAGCTCGCGCAGCCGCGAGCCGCGCCCGACGCGCACGAGGAAGAACACCTCCCAGATCCTCGCGCCCCCCGCGTGCACGAGCGCCGCGATCTCCGGCAGCTCCTCGACGTTCTCGGGCCGCACCACGGTGTTCACCTGCACCGTGAACCCGTGCTCGCGCAGCAGGCGGATCGCCTCCAGCGTCGCGGGGAGGTGCCCCTCGATCCCGCGCAGCCCCTCGTGCGTCGCCGCGCTCGCGCCGTCGAGGCTGATCGAGGCGACCTTGACGCCCGCTTGCCGCAGGGCGGCGAGGACGCGCGGCTCGAGCCGGGGCGTCACGCTCGGCGAGACCGCGACCGGCAGGCCGAGCTCGGACGCGTAGGTGGCGAGCCGCACGAGATCGGCGCGCATCAGCACGTCGCCGCCAGTCAGGACGAGCACCGGGAACGGCCGCCCGAAGCGGGTGAGCGACTCGATGAGGCGCTCGCCCTCCTCGGTCGAGAGCTCGCCCGGCAGCGGTCTCGGGATCGCCGAGGCGCGGCAGTGCCTGCACGCGAGCAGGCAGGCTCGCGTCGTCTCCCAGAAGACGAGGATCGGGCGGCGCTCGAGGTCGATCCGCGGCCGGGTCGAGCGCTCCGCTCCCCTCGGCGAGCGGAGCGGCCGAGCTGCTGCGCGCGAGGCCACCATCAACGTTTTAGACTATCGCTATGAGTTTTTCCCTGCGTCGTGTCGCGCACGCGCGTTAGCCGGTGGAGCTCCTGATCGACGCGCTGCACGTGCTCGCCGCCTGCGCGTGGGTGGGCGGCAGCGTCACGATCGTAGCGGTCGCGGTTCCGTACGGGCGCGGGCTCGCGCCGCGCGAGCGCGCGCTGATGCTGGCGGAGATCGGCCGCCGCTGGCGACCGATCGGCTGGAGCGCGCTCGCGCTGCTCGTCGTCACCGGGATCGCGGCCGCCGCAGAGCACGGCGGCTTCGCGGATGCCCGCTTCGGCCGTCTGCTCGTCGCCAAGGTCGCCGTCGTCGGCGCCCTCCTGCTCGTGACCGGGCTGCACGACTTCGTGGTCGCGCCGCGGCTGCGGCGCGGGCTCGCAGCGGGCAAGCGTCCGTCGCGGCGGGCGACCGTGGCGCTCGGCTGGGCGAGCCTCCTCCTGACGCTGGCGGCACCGGTGCTGGGCGTCGCGCTCGCCGCAGCCGTGTCCGGAGACTGAGGCGCGCGACGCGCCGGGCTAGCGCTTCGAGAACTGCGGCGCCTTGCGCGCCTTGTGCAGGCCGGCCTTCTTGCGCTCGACCTGGCGCGCGTCGCGCGTCAGGAAGCCCTCGCGCTTGAGCGGCACGCGCAGCTCCGGGTTCGCCTCGACGAGCGCGCGGGCGATGCCGTGCCGGATCGCGCCCGCCTGCCCGGTGAGGCCGCCGCCGTGTACGCGGACGCGCAGGTCGTACTGGCCCTCGACCCCGGCGACCTTGAGCGGCGCCATCGCCACGGTGCGCCACGCCGCACGCGGGAAGTACTCCTCGATCGTGCGGCCGTTCACCCAGGTGGCGCCGTCGCCGGGACGGAGGATGACGCGCGCGACCGACGTCTTGCGCTTGCCCGTGCCGCGGTACTGGGCGATCTGGCTCACGATCCCTGCTCCAGGTCGAGGGGACGGGGGTTCTGGGCCGTGTGCGGATGCTCGGGCCCAGCGTAGATCTTGAGCTTCGTGAGCTGTCGGCGCGCCAGCCGGTTCTTGGGGAGCATCCCCTTGACCGCGGCGCGCAGCACCTCGGTCGGTCGCCGCTCCAGCTGCTCGCGCAGCGTGCGGCTGCGGAGGCCGCCCGGGTAACCAGAGTGCCGGTAGTAGCGCTTCTGGTCGAGCTTGCGCCCGGTCACGGCGATCTTGTCCGCGTTCACGACCACGACGAAGTCGCCGGTGTCGACGTGTGGCGTGTACTGGGGCTTGCGCTTCCCGCGCAGCGTGTCGGCGATCCGCGTCGCGAGCCGTCCGAGCGTCTGCCCGTCGGCATCGACGAGGTACCACTCGCGCGCGACTTCACCCGGCTTTGCGTTGTAGGTCTTCATGCAGAGAAGGAGCGGACGCGAGCGTCCGCCGGCGGCCAATTGTAGCGGAAAGCCGCGAGCTTACTCGCCCGGCGCCAACGCCGGCCGCGCGGCCGCCGAGCGCGCGCTGAGCCACGCGGCCGGGAGCGCGGCGAGCGCGGCCGCCGCGAGCGCGAGCGCGGTCGCGCCCCAGGCCGCGTAGACGACGCCGCCGAGGAGCGCGAGACCGGCCGCGACGGAGCTCGAGAGGAGGTCGGAGAAGCCGACGAGCCGACCGCGCTCCGACGGTGTCGTGTGCGCCACCAGCTCGGTCGTCGCGGCGACGTACGAGAAGTTCCAGCCGAGCCCGAGCCCGAGCAGCGCGAGGCTCATACCGCCGACGCTCCCCCACCAGGAGAGCGCCGCGTTCGAGGCGGCCATGAGCAGGAGACCGCCGACGAGCGCCCGCCGGCGGCCGAACGTGTCGACGAGGTCGCCGACGACGAGCACGAGCCCGTACATGCCGACGATGTGGAGGCTGATCATCGTGAAGACGTCGCCCTGGTGGTGGCCGCGACCGACGGCGACGTAGCCGGCGAGATTCATCACGGCCGCCATCACCGCGAAGCTCGCGACCGCCGCGAGCAGCGCGGCCGGGACGCCGCGGCGAGCCACGATCTCCCGCAGCGGGGCCGCCGGCGTGGCGTCGTCCTGCTCCTCGGCGTACGTGCCCGCGATCTCCTTCGGATCCGGCCGCACCAGGGAGGAGATCGCGAGCCCGAGCGCCATGAAGGGGACGCCGAGGAGCCAGGGCCAGGCGAGCGCGTGCGCGGTCGCCTCGCGGTCGCTGAAGAGCGGCCCGAACAGGAGCGGCCCCCAGAGCGCGCCGGAGACGGCGCCGAAGAGGACGAACGAGATCCCGCGCGCCCGCCGCTCCGGCGGGAACATCTCGGCCGCGGCGGCCCGGGAGAGCTGGATGATCGCCGCCGCAGCGCCGACGAGCGCGAGACCGACCGCCGCGATCGGAGCCGACGGCAGGCGGCAGCCCGCAGACACCGCTGCGCAGCCGGCCCCGCCGACGACGAAGCCTCCACGAATCACCGGCATCCGGCCCACGCGGTCCATCAGCCTTCCCGCCGGCCCGGCCGCGGCAGCGCCGGCGCCCAGGAAGATCGCCGGGCCGAGCCCGAGGATGCCCTTGATCCCTGTCACCGCGACCAGGGTGAGCGAGCTCAGCGCCGCCGCGAGCTGGAACATCCCGGAGTTGCAGACGAGCCCGCCGCAAAGCAGGAGCGCGTTGCGGCGGACGACGCGGTTCACGCCGCGAGTCTACGTCGCAGCCCCTCCGCGAACGCCGCCGCGCCTCCGTGCGAGGGGTGCCGAACGTAGTCGCAGCCGAGGACCGCGGCCGCGATCCGGCCGACGGCGATCGCCTCGCGTCCGCGGACGATCTCGTCGAGGAACGGGCGTGCGGCGGCAATCTCGGCGCGGGTCGGGCGGCGGTTGGACGTCTCGGTGCCCGGATGGGTCGGGACGACGTTCCAGAGGACGACCTCCTCTGCGACCCCGAGCTCGGCGAGCACGCGGTGGACGATGGTCGCCGTGGCCTCGGCCGGCCCGGTGCCGCTGAGCTGCCGCTCGGAGGTGAAGGCGACGCCGCTCACGCGGGCGCCTCGGTAGCCCGCCGCCTCGCCGACGAGGACGAACCGCGCCTCCGCGCGCGCCTCCAGGTGCTCGCGGAGACGCCTGCGCCGGAGCTCGGAGCCGGCGTACTGGTTGAACGTCGCGCCGATCCGCGCCTCCGCGAGCCGCGTCACGAAGTCGCCGGAGAGTCGCGACGCTCGCGTGCGCATGGCGTGGCCACGATACCGGCATGGTGCTGCGATTCCTCAGATGGCGACGCCACGCCACGCCAGGTGGCGACGCCACGCCACGCCACGTCCTGGTCGAGTACAACACCCGGGACGCGCGCGACCGGTTCTCGCTCCTGCTCCGGCGGGTGCGCAGCGGCGAGCAGATCCTGATCTGCCGCGCCGGCGACCCCGTCGCGAAGCTCGTCGCCTACGACGGCGACGGCAGGGAGCCGAGAAGGCCTGGCGTCATCCGGGCCGAGCTCGTCGTCACGGGCGTGCGCCGGCTCGCTCCGCGGCGTTAGCGGAAGCTCCCGCGCGGGATTCCGTTCGGGGATCCCAGGCGAGCTGCGCCGGCCGGTCGGCTACTCCCACTCGATCGTCGCCGGCGGCTTCGAGGTCACGTCGAGGACGACGCGATTGACCCCGGGGATCTCGTTGACGATCCGGCTCGAGATC
>JADGHP010000038.1 GCA_019683855.1 Thermoleophilia bacterium | reverse complement strand
CCTCCGCCCCCGCCGCTCCGGCCCGCCCCCGAGACGCTCGACGTCCTCGGCGACCCGCGGCTCGCGGGCGATCTCCGCCGCGCCCGACTGGAGCCGGACGCGGCCGCGCGGCCCTACGAGGAGGTGCGGCGCGAGCTCGCGGTCGGCGGCGACGACGACGACCGCGTCTCCGACGGCTCGGCGCAGGTTTCGCTCAAGGTGCCGGCGCAGGAGCAGCTCGCCGCCCAACCGGCCGAGTTCCGGCGCTCGCTGCACGAGCTGCTGCTGCGCGTCGGCGACGACCCGTTCGGCGCGGGCACGGCGCTCGCGGCCGGAGAGGACGCTCGGCGGCTCCTCGACGACGGCGGCTACTGGATCGTCTACAAGCCGCTCGACGAGGGCGAGCGCGTCGTCGTCGAGGCGCTCCGGCGGCGTCTCCCGCACGCGCCCGCGACCCGCAGGGAGGTCTAGCTTCCCCCTGTGCTTCGGCGGCGGGGAAACGCCGCCGAGCCCCGATAGGTTCGCGCGCGGATGTCCACCGGCGATGTCTATCGCGCCCTCTGGCGGCGGAAGCTCTTCATCGTCCTCGCGACGGCCGTCGTCGGGGTCGCGGCGTGGTACGGCCTCTCCCGTCTCGCGCCGATGTACGAGGCGTCGACGCTCGTGCGCGTCGAGCCGCCGGCCTCGAGCGCCGGTGACCCCGCCTCGCTCGAGGCTGCGCAGACGCTCGCCCGGACGTACACCCAGATCGTCTCCTCGGGGGCGCTCGACGATCGCGTCCGCGAGCTCGCCGGCGGCGGCCGCCGGTCGACGCCCGCGGTCGACGTCTCCGCGCGGACGGTCCAGGATCTCGACCTCTTCTGGATCTCCGCCCGCAGCCGGACCGCGGCCGGCGCCGCCCGGGTCGCGGAGGTCGCGCCGCGCGCGCTGCGCGAGCTCGTCTCGGCCGGGAGCGCGGGCGCTGGGCGCGCCCGGAGCATCGTCGTCGTCAAGCCCGCGCAGGCGCCGTCGTCGCCGTCGTCGCCGAGCATGGAGCTCGATTTGGCGCTCGCGATCCTCGTCGGGCTCGTCTTCAACGGAGCGCTGGCGCTCCTGCTCGAGCTCTCGAGCGACCGCCTGCCGGACACGGCCCACCTCGAGCGGGTCTTCGGTCGTCCCGTGCTTGGGACCGTGCCGTCCGTCGACCTCGTCTCGCTGAAGGAGGGAACGCGCCCCGCGGCGCCGCCGGCGGCGCGAGCCGGCACCGGGGAGGAGCGCTCAGACGACGCGCTGGAGCCGGCGCATGGCTAGGCGCGCGAAGCGGGTCACGGCGCTCGTCGCGCCCGACCAGGCGGCCGCGGAGCCGTTCCGCGTCCTGCGGCTCGCGATCGAGGCGCGGCTCGCTCCGGGCTCGAGCGGCGTCCTCTTCACGAGCCCGCGCCACGGCGACGGCAAGTCCACGCTCGCGGTCAACTTCGCGCTCGTCAGCGCGCTCCGGCAGGCCTCCGTGCTGCTGATCGACGCCGACTTCCACAGGCCGACGCTGCACCGGATCTTCGGCGTTCCCCAGTCTCCGGGCCTCTCCGAGGCGCTCCGCGACGGGCTCGATCCGACCGAGGTCGCGCACTCGTTCTGGACCTACGGCCCGCTGAGCGTCGTCACTGGGGGAGCGCCGCTGCCGCGGACGGCCGACGTCGCCGCCTCGTCGGCGATGGCCGAGTTCCTCCAGCGGGCGCGGGAGAGCTACGAGCTGCTCGCGATCGACTCGGCCCCGACGCTCGTGGCGGCGGACGCGTCGAGCCTCGCGCTCCAGCCCGGCGTCGACGTCCTGCTCGTCATCCGGCCGAGGAGCCGCCGCCGCCACGTCGCCGCCGCGCTCTCCAAGCTCGCCCTCGCCGACGCGCGCATCCTCGGCCTCGCGGTCAACCGGGAGGGGACGCTCGCCTCGTTCGCCTACCCGTGAGCGCGCTCGCGCATCGGGCGGCGCTCTCGCGGACGGTCGGCGCGCTCGGCGCGGTTCTGCTCCTCGACGCGGCGCTCGGGCTCGGCTTCGGCGGCCATCGCACGGCGGCTCTGGCGGTGGGCCTCGCGCCGGCGGTCGTCTGCGTTCTCGTCGCGCTCGCCCGCTTCCGCCTCGGCGTCCTCGCCTTCGCCGCGCTCGCGATCGACGCCGTCTATCCCGTCCCCGTCGACTGGTCGCTGCCGTTCCCCGGGGGCGTGAACGTCTTCCTGCCCGACATCCTCGCCGTGCTCGCGCTCGTCGCCTGGCTGGGGCGCCGGACGCTCGGTGGGCGCGACGCGGAACGAGGGTCGCTCCGGACGGCGGTGCTGGGCTGGCCGCTCCTGCTCTTCGCGGCGCTGGTCCTCGTCGCGGTGCTGCGCGGCCACGAGCGCTACGGGGCGGGGCTGCTGAGCATCCCGCTGCGCCTGTTCGCGTACGCCGGGATCGGGGGCGCGCTGACGTGGCTGCGGCCCCGCGAGGCGTACCGGGGGATCGTGGCCGTCTTCTACCTCGGCGCCGTCTGGCAGGGAGCCGTGGCCGTGTACCTGCTCGCCACCGGGGGCTCCGAGGCGAGCACGGAGCCGATCTCCACCGGCGGCTACCGCGTGCTCGCCGGCAGCACCGCGCTCTTCCTCTCCGGCTCGCTGCTGCTCGCCCTGCTCAACGTCCGGCGCGAGCCGCTCGCGCGGCGCCAGGCCGTCCATCTGCTCGTGCTCGCGATCTCGCTGTTCGGGCTCGTGCTGACGTTCCAGCGGACGACCTTCGCGGCGATCGGCGTCCTCGTCCCCGTCCTCTTCGTCTGCCTGCGGCAGCTCGCGCTGCGCGTGCTCGCGTACCTGCCGCTCTGCGCGCCGTTCGTCCTCATCGCCGCCCTCCTGATCCCGGCGGCGGCGCCGCAGGTCGCGCGCACGCTCGAGCGCCGCCTCACCGCGAGCCCGCGCGCCGACGCGAGCGTCCTCTGGCGGGAGAAGGCGATGAGCGACGTCTGGGAGCAGGTGCGGGAGTCGCCGCTCGTCGGCGTCGGCTTCGGCCGGGACTCGACGGTCGCCCTGGGGGGCACGCGGATCGTGCTGCACCAGGATCCGCACAACCAGTTCGTCTACCTCCTGGCGGGCGGCGGGGCGCTGCTGCTGGCGAGCTTCGCGGCGCTTCTGCTCGCGTACGTGCGCGACGCGACGCGGAGGCTGCGCTACGCGACGGGCGACGGCCGCGTCCTCGTGCTGTGGTCGCTCGCGATGGTGTTCGTCTACCTCGTCAACACCGCGACCGGGATCGTGCTCACCTCGGAGACGCTGCTGCTCGCGCTCTGGGTGCTGCTTCTCCTCCCGGCCGTCGTCCGACCCGAGCCGGAGGAGGCCGTCGCGGCGGAACGCGTGGCCCAGGCGCCCCTGCCGGCGGTCGGGCATGCCGCGTAGCCGCGGGTCCGTCGCCCGCTCGTGGGGTGACCTGAGCGGAGCGGGCCCGCAGGCGTGGCAGGATGAGCGCCGTGGATCTGGGCACCGGGGACGGCTTGCGTGCGGCGATTGGCGCGCGGGTGCGTGAGCGGGCGGCGCTGCGTCCGAGCGTCGAGGCGGCGTGGGGGGAGGTCGATGCCGTGGACGGGGCGCTTGCGGTGGCGGCTGTGCGTGGTGATGCGCGGGCTCGCGAGGAGTTGATCGAGCGGTTTGTGCCGCTTGTTTGTCGTATCGCGGCCGACTACCGGGTGGAGGGGCTCGAGTACGCGGACCTCGTCCAGGAGGGTCTCGTGGGCGTGTTGCGCGCGCTTCAGCGTTACGACCCTGGGCGTGGCGCGCCGTTTGGGGTGTATGCGTCGTGGTGGATCCGGCAGGGTCTGCAGGAGTTGCGTAGCGATTTCATGCGCCCGTTGCGGTTGCCGCCGCGTGCGCTGCGTCAGCTCGCGGAGCTCAAGTCTGAGCACAGCCGGTTCTACGCGGCGGAGCGTCGGGAGCCCACGCTCAACGAGCTGGCTGAGCGTACGGGTATCGATCGCAGGCAGATCGACGCGCTCGTGCGAGCGGACGCGCAGGCGCGTCTGCTGTCGGAGCCGGTGGAGGGTACCGAGGGGGAGGTGGGTGTGCTGGGCGATCTTGTCGAGGATCCGCTCTCGGCTGATGTGTTCGAGCGTGTGCTCGACTCGATCGCGGGCGAGCAGGTGCGGCGGCTTCTTGGTGGGCTGAGCGAGCGCGAGCGCGCGATCGTGGTGGCTCGTTTCGGGTTCGACGGCCGCCGGCCGCAGCGGTTGGAGGAGATCGGCGCCCGGCTCGGCGTCAGCGCCGAGCGCGTCCGCCAGCTCGAGGAGCGCGCGCTCGCCAAACTCCGCCGCAGCGTGTAGGGCCTCCGGGAAGCGTGAGAACGCTGACGCTCGCTTTGCTGCTCGCCGCCGCGTGCGCGGCGGCTCCGCCTGCGTTCGGCCGCAGCGTCCTGCTCGGCCGTTCCTGGCAGAACAACACCCCGCTCGACACCACCGCGTTCGCCGCCGAGCTCCCGGCGGGGCAACCCGATCCCGCGGCGGTGGCCCGCTACGTCCGCGCCGTCCTCGCCGCGGCCCGCGCCGCCCGGTGATTCGACCGCCTGAGCGTCGGGGAGCGGAAGCGGCTTCCGCAAGCTCGCATTTGCCGCGGCGGGCGGAGCCCCGCCCGTCGCGTCAGTATGGAGATCCCGTGCGAGCCGCGCCGCGGCAGCGCGACGGCGCTGCGTGCGGGGAAGGAGGATCGGCGGCCCTGGCTCGGCCGGTGCGGGTGGAGGATCTCCGCGCGCGTTGGCGGTCGGCGCTTGCCGCTGCGGAGGCGGCGCTCGCGGCGGCACGGCGCTTCCTGCCCGCGACCGAGATTCGGGAGCGCAGCAGCCGCCTCGACCGGGAGCGTGCCGAGACCAGACGGCTGCTGCAGGCGCTTGCGCGCGACCGCCGAGTCGTGCTTCTCTCCGCTGACGAGGCACGCCGGCTCCTGGGCCTGCCGGCCGCGATCGAAGGCTGCGTGTTCACCCTCGACGGCGTGCTGGTCGGCAGCGCCGCCGTGCACGCGGCGGCCTGGAAGCAGACGTTCGACGAGTTCCTCGCGCAGCTCGGCGAGCGGGCCCGCGGACGCTTCGATATGGGCCGCCTCGAGCCGTTCGATCCGGATCGTGAATACCGCGAGCACCTGCACGGCAAGTCGCGTCTCGAGGGTGTGCGCGCTTTCCTCGCGAGCCGCGGCATCCGCCTGCCGGAGGGCCGGCCGACGGATCCGCCGGGACGCGCGACGGTATGCGGGCTCGCGAACCGCAAGAGCGAGCTGCTCCAGCGACTCCTCGCTGAGCGTCGCCTGGATCCCTACGAGGGCGCGCGCCGCTACCTCGAAGTCGCCCGCGACGCCGGGATACGCTGCGCGGTCGTCTCCGCGAGCGCCCACACGGACGCCATCCTCGAGCGCGCGGGTCTCGCCGACCTGATCGACGCACGCGTCGACGCCGACGTCATCGTCGCCGAGCGTCTCCCCGAACGGCCGGCGCCCGACCGACTGCTCGCCGCCTGCCGCAAGCTGAACGTCCCGCCCGCGCACGCCGTGGCCTTCGAGACGACCACCGCAGGGGTCGCCGCCGGGCGCGCCGCCGGCTTCCGCCTCGTGATCGCCGTCGACCGCTCCGAGCAGCGCTCGCACGCCGAGGCGCTGCGCGCCGAAGGCGCCGACATCGTCGTCGACGACCTCGCTCGACTCTTGGAACGGCCGCCTGCGAGGTGACTCGTCACGAGCAGCCGGTGTTCGTGCCGCAGTCGCGGCACGTGTAGCAGCTGCCGGTGCGCACCATGCGGCCGCCGCAGCGGGCGCACTCCACCGCGTCCTCCCAGCTGTTGAAGAGCGCCGTCTGGCCGGGCGGCGGCGTCTCCGCCGGGGCGGCGGCGGGGTGCTCGGCGGCGCCCTCGTAGCGCTGCGCCAGCATCGCCTTCACCTCGGGCGAGAGGATCCCGGCCTCCTCCTGCTGCTCCGGCGTCAGGAACTTCTTGCCGAACCAGCGGAAGATGTAGTCGACGATCGACTTCGCGACGCGGATGTCCGGGTCGTTCGTCATCCCGCTCGGCTCGAAGCGCAGGTGGGAGAGCTTCGAGACGTACACCTCCGGCGGTACGCCGTATTGGAGGCCCATCGAGACCGCGATCATCAACGAGTTCATCAGACCCTGGAGCGTCGTGCCGTCCTTGGCGATGTCGACGAAGATGTCGCCCGGGCTGCCGTCGTCGTAGACGCCGACGTGGATGTAGCCCTCGTAGTCGCCGACGCGGAACTTGCGGCCGATCTCGGTGCGGTCGTCCGGGAGCCGCTTGCGCTCGTGCACGTGCACCGGCGGGGTCGCCACCGCCTGCTGGCCGTTCTTGCCCGAGCTCGAGAGCGGCTGCGCCACCTTGCAGTTGTCGCGGTAGATCGCGATCGCCTTCACGCCCAGCTTCCAGGCGTCGATGAAGAGGTTCATCACGTCCTCGACCGTCGAGGACTCCGGCATGTTCACCGTCTTCGAGATCGCGCCGGAGATGAACGGCTGGACGGCGCCCATCATCTTCACGTGGCCGAGGTAGTGGATCGCCCGCTCCCCGACCGCGCAGTCGAACACGGGGTAGTGCTCGGGCTTCACGTACGGCGCGCCGACGATGCTGTTGCGCTCGTCGACGTACGCGACGATCTCCTCGATCTCGCGCGGCGCGTACCCGAGCCGCTCGAGCGCCATCGGCACGGTCTTGTTCACGATCGTGATCTCGCCGCCGCCGACGAGCTTCTTCGACTTCACGAGCGAGAAGTCGGGCTCGACGCCGGTCGTGTCGCAGTCCATCATGAAGCTGATCGTCCCGGTCGGCGCGAGCACCGTCGCCTGCGCGTTCCGGAAGCCGTGCACCTCGCCCAGATCGAGCGCCTCGTCCCAGGCGCGCCGGCACGCGGCGAGCAGATCGGCGGGAACCGAGTCTGCGTGCTCGATGTTGCCGACCGCGGCGCGATGCTTCGCGATCACGCCGATCATCGGCGCGCGGTTCGCCTGGTAGCCGTCGAACGGCCCCATCCGCGCCGCGATCTCCGCCGACTTGCGGTAGGCGCGGCCGGTCATCAGCGCCGTGATCGCCGCCGCGTACGCCCGGCCCTCGTCGGAGTCGTACGGCAAGCCGCGCGCCATCAGCAGCGCGCCGAGGTTCGCGTAGCCGAGCCCGAGCTGGCGGAACCGCTTCGCGTTCCGCTCGATCTCCGGCGTCGGGTACGACGAGTAGCCGACGAGGATCTCCTGCGCGAGGAAGACGACGTCGACTGCGTGCTCGAACGCCTCCACGTCGAACTCGCCGTCCTCGCGGCGGAACTTCATCAGGTTCAGCGACGCGAGGTTGCAGGCGGAGTCGTCGATCGACATGTACTCGGAGCAGTTGGCGACGACGACGCCGTCGACGATGTAGGAGTGGTGGAGCGGCTCGGTGAGGTTGTAGACCACCTCCTGGCCGTCCTCCTCGCGGCGGACGAGCGACGTCCCCCGCTTCGTCGCGTACCGACCGGTCTCACGGAGCAGCGTCTCGAGCGCCCCTTGCTTGCGCGGGGCCGAGAAGCCGATCGCCTCCGCGAACCGCTCGAGGTCCGAGCCGGCGATACGCAGGTCGAAGCCCTCCCGCGACTCGTACTCGACCTCGCTCCCGTCGGCGCGCCGGTAGGAGAACGACGGGCCGGCCGCGTCGCTTGTCCGATAGATCCGCGAGCGGATGCCGAAGCCGAGCAGAAGTCGCTGCACATCGCGCAGCAGCGCCTCGCTCCTGCTGGCGAGGCCCACGTAGCGGCTCGCCTTACCGCCGCTCTCGACTCGCGCCACGCAGCCGTCGGCACCGAAGAGACCGCGCAGGAACGCCGCCTGGATCTCGGTCGGCGCAACGAAGACGCTGCGAGGGACGCGCTTCTCGTGCGCTCGCGCCGCGTCGACGCCGAGGCCCCGGAAGAGCTCGCGCACGGCCGCGCTGCCAACGCGGAGCTGGACGGTCCCGTTCGGTAGCTCTTGGCGCGAGACACCGCCGGCGAGCTCCCGCAGGAGACCCTCGTGGGAGTCGGCGAGGCCGTCCTCGATGTCCTCGCCGCCGTAGACCCACCCCGTCTGGGCTTCCGTCAGCCAGCCGTCGCCGACGAGGTGGCCAAGAAGCTCACCGAGGCCCTCGCTCCAGCGCTCGGGCAGCCGCTGCAACGTCACCGAGCCGCCGCGCCGGAAGGATCGCGCCAACGCCTCCACCCGCACCGGCAGCGCCCACGAGGCGTCCGTCGCCGGCGTCGGCGCGTCGTTCAGCAGCACGCGGTCCTCGCTCGAGAGCAGGCGCGCCTCGACGTAGCCGCGATTCGTCGTCCAGAGCCGGTGATTCGGGGTGCAGCGGAGCTGCTGCCCGTTCGCGAACGTGAGACGCAGGATCGGCTTCACGCCGTTGCGCATCACCGCGAGCGGACGGGTGGCGACGACGCCGTCGGCCGGGCGCTCCGCCGTCGCGCGATGGGTGTAGACGCGGAACTCCTCGCCCGCCTGGGCGCGGCGGTAGAGCTCCTCGAACGGGAGGAGGCCGAGCGTCGTGTGTACGCGAGCATCGCCGGGGAAGCACGGGTTCGACGCGTTGATGCGGCCCGTGTTCGGGAGCGTGTGCCAGGAGTTGATCGTCGTGTCGTACTGGACGCCCGGGTCGGCGCACTCCCACGCCGCCGCGGCGATCTGGCGGAGCAGGTCGCGCGCGTCGACGGTCTCCAGCACGGAGCCGTCGGTGCGGGCGACGAGGTTCCACTCGCGCCCCTCGACCGCCGCCTCCATGAACGCGTCGCTGACGCGCACCGAGTTGTTCGCGTTCTGGTACTGGATCGACGCCCAGTCCGGCGAGTCGAGCGACATGTCGTAGCCGGCCTGCTCGAGGACGCGCGCCTTGCGCTCCTCCTTCGCCTTGCACCAGATGAACTCCTCGATGTCCGGATGGTCGACGTCGAGGACGACCATCTTCGCCGCGCGCCGCGTCTTGCCGCCCGACTTGATCGTGCCGGCGGACGCGTCGGCGCCGCGCATGAACGACACCGGGCCGGAGGCGTAGCCGCCCTTCGAGAGCTGCTCCTTCGAGGAGCGAAGCCTCGAGAGGTTGACGCCCGAGCCGGAGCCGCCGCGGAAGATGATCCCCTCGCGGCGGATCCAGTCGAGGATCGACTCCATCGAGTCCTCGATCGAGAGGATGAAGCACGCGGAGCACTGCGGGCGCTCCTCGAAGCCGACGTTGAACCAGACGGGCGAGTTGAACGAGGCGTACTGGTTGACCAGGATCGCCTTCAGCTCGGCCTCGAAGGTCTCCGCCTCCTCGTCGTCGGCGAAGTAGCCGCCGTCCCGGCCCCAGGCGACGATCGTGCCCACGACGCGGCCGATCATCTGCTTCACGCTCGACTCGCGCTCCGGCGCGCCGAGGCGGCCGCGGAAGTACTTCTGGGCGACGATATTGGTGGCGGTCTGGGACCAGAACTTCGGGAACTCGACGCCGCGCTGCTCGAAGGCGGGGCCGTTGCGGCCCGGGATGAGCGCGTCCCGCCGCTCCCACTCGATCTCGTCGAAGGGGTCGCGGCCGGCGATCGTGAAGAAGCGGCGGACGCCGAGACGCGCCTCCTCGTCGAGGACCCTGTTGACGACCTCGGCCGTCGTCTGCTCGGTGCTCGCCGTCTGCTCTACGCTCGCCATCTCCGCCCCTCCAACTGTAGCCTTCGTCGCTCTGCGGACAGTCCCCGCCGGCGGCCCTACCTGCCGAACGGGGGACCGGAGGGTAGACCGAGGGTCGGACGGCACGAGCGTCTCGAGACGCTCCGCGTCTCGCGCCGCCTACGCGCCGAGAATCCTGAGCGCGAGCGCGGCGGCGTTGCGGGCGTTGTCGACGCCGACCGCGGCGACCGGGACGCCGGGCGGCATCTGGGCGATCGCGAGCAGCGCGTCGAGCCCGTCGAGGACGCTCAGGCTCGAGCGCAGCGGGACGCCGATCACCGGCAGGTCGGTGTGCGCGGCGACGACGCCCGGGAGCGCCGCCGACAGGCCCGCGCCGCAGATGAGGACGCGCAGGCCTCGCTCGCGGGCGCTGCGCGCGTACTGCGCGACGGCGTCCGGGGTGCGGTGCGCGGAGCGAACCTCGAGCTCGTAGCCGACGCCGCGCTCCTCGAGCAGATCGACGGCCGGCTGCATCCGCTCGCGGTCGGACTCGGAGCCGATGAGGATCCCGACCTTGACGTCAGGCACCGGCTCTCGCGGCGATGTCCGAGCGGTAGCGCATGCCGGCGAAGGCTATCCGACGCGCCGCGTCGTAGGCGCGGGAACGTGCTGCCGCCACCGTCTCCCCGAGGGCGGTGACGTTGAGGATGCGGCCGCCGTTCGTGACGAGCCGCCTGTCGTGGAGAGCCGTGCCGGCGTGGAAGACGAGCGCGCCTGTGGCCTCCGCGTCGGCGACGCCCTCGATCGGCGTCCCCGCGTCGCCTCGCTGGGGGTAGTCGCGCGCCGCGAGCACCACGGTGACTGCGGCCTGCGGCGACGTCGGAAGCGACGCGCCGGCCAGCTCGCCGCGGGCGGCCGCGGCGAGGACGGCGAGCAGGTCGCCGTCGATGCGAGGCAAAAGCGACTGCGTCTCCGGGTCGCCGAAGCGGCAGTTGAACTCGAGCACGCGCGGCCCGTCCGCGGTCAGCATGAGCCCGGCGAAGAGGGTGCCCACGAACGGCGCACCTCGCCGGGCCAGCTCGGCGAGCACCGGCCGGTGAATCGTCGCGACGAGCTGCTCCACGTCCGCGTCGGAGAGGCGCGGCACGGGGGAGTAGGAGCCCATGCCCCCGGTGTTCGGGCCCTCGTCGCCGTCGCCGACTCGCTTGTAGTCCTGCGCCGCCGGGAGCGGGAGCGCATGCGTCCCGTCGCAGAGCGCGAAGACCGAGACCTCCTCGCCCTCGAGCAGCTCCTCGACGTGGAACGGCTGGCCGAGCGCCTCCGCCGCCCGTAACCCCGCGTCGAGCTCGGCCTGCGTCCGGCACACCCAGACGCCCTTCCCGGCTGCGAGCCCGTCCGCCTTGACGACGCACGGGGGCCGTGCCACGGGCAGGGTCCGCGCGGTCGGGACGCCCGCGGCCTCCATCACCTGCTTCGCGAACGCCTTCGACCCCTCGATCCGCGCCGCCTCCGCGCTCGGGCCGAAGACGGCGATCCCGCGCTGGCGGAGCGCGTCGGCGACCCCGGCGACGAGCGGCGCCTCCGGCCCGACGACGACGAGGTCGATGTCGAGCTCGCACGCCAGCGGGACGAGCGAGGCGGTGTCGTCGGCGCGGACGGGGTGGCAGCTCGCGAGGGCGGCGATCCCCGGGTTGCCCGGCGCCGCATGGAGCTCCGTCAGCGAGTCGCTCCGAGCCAGGGCCCACGCGAGCGCGTGCTCGCGGCCGCCCGAGCCCACCACCAGCACCTTCACCGGCCGATCGTACTCGTACGCGCGGACGGGGAGGGTGCGGGAAGGCGCCGACGTCGCGCGGCGATCCGCGCGTCTGGAGCGAGCTACGCTGCGCCGGTGGAAGCGCCTCCGCCCTCGGCCGCGTCCGCGGATGTGCTGCGGCTGCCGGAGGGGCCGCACCGAGTGCGATCGGAGGATCGCGGCGTGACGCTCTGCGGGTTCCTCCGGGGCGGCTCGGCGAACGTCGACAGCCAGGCGTGACCGATCGCGGCCTGACCGGAGTGCTGCTCCTCGGCGGCGCGAGCACGCGCTTCGGCTCGCCGAAGGCGCTCGCGCGGCTCGGCGGCGAGACGCTCGCCGAGCGGGCGTGGCGGGTGCTGGGGGAGGCGTGCGACGAGCGGCTCGCGGTCGGCAAAGCGGCGGACGGGCTCGCGCTTCCGTTCCCGCTGCTCGACGACGGCAGCGAGGTGCGGGCGCCGCTCGCGGGGCTCGTGGCGGGGCTGCGCGCGGCGACGCACGAGGTGGTCGTGTTCCTGCCGGTGGACTGCCCGCGCGTGGACGCGACGGCGCTGCGCGCGCTCGGGCGGGCATGTCGGGAGGCGGCGGTGCCGCCGACGGGGCCGCTGCCCGGCGCGTACCGCCGGAGCGTGCTGTCCGTGCTGGAGCGGAGGCTGGCGGCGGGCGCGCTGCGGCTGCGCGACGCCGTCGCCGAGCTCGACGCCGCCGTCGTGGAGCTCGACCCGGGGTTGCTCGCGAACGTGAACGAGCCGGCCGACCTCGACCGGCTGCGCGCCGGCTGAGGCCCCTCGTCCCCGGAGCGCGGCGCGCAGGGGCGTGTCCCATCCGCTCGAGCGGCGTCTGCTCGGAGCGCGTCCGCTTCGGCGGCGTCTCCTCGGAGCGTGTGTCCGGTCGGGGCCCGTCTGGTCGGAACATGTCCGGTGCGGCCAGGGCGCCTCCCAGGACCCATCCCAAACCCCCACCCACCCGGGGAATGAGCCCAGTGTGGACGGAGAAGCGTGACGCGGGGTGGGCAACGTCGTCGCAGGAGGGTGGAAGCTCGTCCACAGGCGCTGGGCTGGCGCGTCCGCGGGCGGTGAGCCGGCGCGGCCGCAGGGCCCTGCTCCGCGTGGGCGAGGCCGCGGCCCCGCGCCGCCGCGAGCTCAGGGGCGGGCGACGGCCTCCACGCCGCGCGGCGAGAGGATCCGGTCGCGGTCGGCGCCGGTGCCGACGAGCGTCACCTCGACGCCGAGCTCCTCCTCGACGAACTCGACGTAGCGACGCGCCGCAGCCGGCAGGTCGTCCATCGTGGCGCAGCTCGAGAGCGGCTCCTCCCAGCCCGGCAGCGTCTCGTAGACCGGCCGGGCCGCGTGGAAGTCGCTCTGGTGGGCGGGGAAGTCCGCCGTCTCGCTCCCGTTGCGCAGCCGGTAGCGCGTGCACACGGGCAGCTCCGCGAACGCCGAGAGGACGTCGAGCTTCGTCAGCGCGAGCTGGTCGATCCCGTTCACGCGCACCGCGTAGCG